>NZ_AKIM01000197.1:0-234 GCF_000300695.1 Italian clover phyllody phytoplasma str. MA1 | reverse complement strand
AAAAAAATCATTAAATGAGTTTTTATCATATTAGGGGTACTTCTTTTTTTATTGATTGGTTTTTTCGTTTTAACCGAAATGGAAATCATTAAGTTACCGAAAGAAGAAATCCCTATTTTAAAAGAAACCAAATTTGAAAAAATTGATGAATGGTATGACGATAATAACAAATGTCAAATGATTAAAGCCAAGTATACCTTTGATGGTCTTAATGGAATCGGCTATTATCAACAA
>NZ_AKIM01000196.1:0-524 GCF_000300695.1 Italian clover phyllody phytoplasma str. MA1 | reverse complement strand
TTGGTTCAATTAGTTGTTGTCTTTTGGTACCACTTTGATGGTTCACTACAAGAAAAACAAGTCCTCCAAGATGAAATCAATCAATTAACTACTAATAAATACTAATTTCAAACAAAAAGAAAAAGAATATCAAGAAAAAATTACCCAAAAAGATCAAGAAATCACCCAACTAAACCAAATCATCAACCAACAAGCTGAAGAAATTGCGCTGTAAAACATTATTCTTTAAGACTTAAAATTAAGTGATAATTGTATATCTTTTCAAACTAAAAAAGTATTTTCATTAGACGAAAAAGCGTCTAATGTTTTTTTATAAATTTGCCAGTTTCAAAAGATATTTTTTTTAATATTTTACCCCTTCATATTATATAGTTAAGTAAAAAAAGTTAAAAACACTCCTATAATATAAAATGAAAAGAAAATGATTTTTATTATTAATTATATTATTTTATTGTAAAAAAAGCGCAAAAAGTAACCTTTTTCAAGGTTAATATTTAAGAATGAGTAAAAAAATTATTACTTAA
>NZ_AKIM01000195.1:0-687 GCF_000300695.1 Italian clover phyllody phytoplasma str. MA1 | reverse complement strand
TTCTGATTTGATAGTTGGTGTCGCATAAGCGATAAAGTCATAACCTAAATCTTGGTAATTATTTAGGGCTTTGATTAATCCTAAAACCCCTTCTTGATATAAATCATCTCTAGTTAAAACTTTAGGGTAATATTTAAAATTATAAGCTAGTTTTTTTACTAAAGGTAAATGAAGTTCGATTAATTGATTTCGTATTTCTAAATTCTTTTTATTTTTTAAAAAATCTTTAAATAATTCTTCTCTTAACATTTAATCCCTTTCTAAAAACGTTTTTAGAAAAGATAAGAAATTATTTTTTTAGTCTTAGAAAAAAAAAAAGACTAACTATTAAGTTAGTCTTAAAGAATTTTTAAAAAACAAAAAGTGTCTAAACTTTTGGAACAGTTCAATGATACCAACATCGAAAAAATATATTAACATTTCAGAAATAGGTAGCATCACTGGAAATAATAAATTCCGAATCTTAGAACAATTAGTCCATGATAAACTCTTTTTTTAAACCCTCATTCATTAATAATAACTAAATTTAAATTATAAACTAAGTTCAACTTTCAGTTTTTGCGCTTTTTTCATAATGATAAAAAAATACTATCTTTTCACCTATTCTATTCTTGATTGTTTAAATTATTTTTGATAAATTAATTTAACTATATTATCTTAAATTATTTTATTTAACTTTAATTATAA
>NZ_AKIM01000194.1:0-477 GCF_000300695.1 Italian clover phyllody phytoplasma str. MA1 | reverse complement strand
AAACAACTTATTTAAAACAATTAAGCAAAATAAAATACAACTAAGACTCTCATCATGAGAGTCTTTTTTTATACCCAAATTTTTAAAAAGGAGCATAAAATGAAATTAATTATCTTCGAAGGACTTGACGGTAGCGGAAAAACAAGTCTAATAAAAATCGTTCAACAAGAATTAACAAAACAAGGTAATGAAGTGGTGGTTATTCGCGGATTAGGTAGTTCTACAATTGGTAATTTTATACGTGAAACGTTTTTAACCCACAATACTTTGCATAATTTAACTAGATATTTTTTAAGTTTCGCCAATATGATTCAAACCCAAGAAGAGTTCATCAAACCCAACTTACAAACAAATAAAATCATTTTAGTAGATAGATGGTTAGGTTCTAATTTTTCCTATCGCGTATATCCTTCAAAAATTGACAAAAATTATCACATTTTTAACAATTTGAGTAAAAAATTCATCAAACCTGATATC
>NZ_AKIM01000193.1:0-260 GCF_000300695.1 Italian clover phyllody phytoplasma str. MA1 | reverse complement strand
TTAATTGCTCAGCTTTATTTTGGTTCATATAGGAAATGATTTGTCTTAAAGCTTTTTGTTCGTTGGTTAACATTTTATATTAACTCCTTTATTATTTTTTAATCATGTTAATATCACTAAAAGGGAGGAATTCGTTAGTCAGTAATGTTTGTAAAAAGATATTCGCTTGAGGTGAAAAACAATCAATCACTTGGTTAATTCCTGGGATTTTCCCTTGTTTGATTTTCTTGTTTAATCTTTGAGTTTCCACAGTGTTATTA
>NZ_AKIM01000192.1:0-514 GCF_000300695.1 Italian clover phyllody phytoplasma str. MA1 | reverse complement strand
TTCAAAACTAAACTTTATCAAACAGTTGCAGATTTTAAAAAATTAGGGGCTGGAGTTAATTATTTAATACAACTTGGTTTTACAGCTAAAGAATTAAGAGATGGTGGATATATATTTGAGGAATTAAAAATTGCTGGGTATACAGTTAAGGAATTAAAAGATGCTGGATATACAGCTAAAGATTTTAAAGATGCCGGATATATAATTAAAGAATTAAAAGATTTAGGTTATTCATTCCAAGAATTAAAAGATGCCGGTTATACAAATAGACAATTAAATATTTTAGAGTGGGGACCTCCTTATGATTTAAAACAAAAAATTGGTTATACAGCTAAAGATTTTAAAGATGCTGGGTATACAGCTGGAGATTTAAAAGCTGATAGATTTACAGCTAGAGAATTAAAAGATGCTGGATTTACATATCAAGATTTAAGATTGGCTGGATTTGGAGCTAGAGAATTAGAAGATGCTGGATTTACATTTTAAGATTTAAATAAAAAGAACTAAATTAAAA
>NZ_AKIM01000191.1:0-282 GCF_000300695.1 Italian clover phyllody phytoplasma str. MA1 | reverse complement strand
CTCGCCAACTACATCAAAGACCGCCATCCTTTCGACCGTTGGAATAAAAGAGGGCTAACTTATGAGGAAACATCCGTGAATGGATTCGAACATGCTCAATTTGATACTAAACATGACAGCCATTTACATTATTATATTAATTTCGAAAAACAATTCAAAGAAAACTCAAGTGGTAACTGTTTAATCCTTAAATACAAAGGCCCTAAACACTTCTTAGACGACGACAAAGACTATTACCTTGGTTGCGCTCGCGTCGATGATGCCAATTTCGAATTAACCGAC
>NZ_AKIM01000190.1:0-743 GCF_000300695.1 Italian clover phyllody phytoplasma str. MA1 | reverse complement strand
AAAGCTTTACTACCAATTTTAAGGATTTTACCACCGACATTCGCTATTTTGGAAGTAGCTTTTTTTTGAATGATGGCTTTAGTTCCTTTTTTAATGGTTTTTGTCTTTCCGCTTTTTAACCAATGACCGACTTTCCCAATTCCCAAACAAATGCCGATGACGCTTAAAGTAGTTGCTAGATAATAACCTAATTTATTTTGCGACGAAGGATTGTGATTAGGATCTTTATCATTGCCTGTTAATTTATGATAGATATATTCAATAAAATTACGAATTGGTTGAGTAGCTTTATCGTATAACGATTTAGTTTTAGCTGGGGCATCACTCGTAAAAGCGTTGATTTGGTTTAAAACTTCAGGAAAAAATTTGAAAAGTGTCCAATAAATTGCCCCACCAATTAGGATAAATGGTAATAAAAATAAGATTTTGTTTATAATTGATTTTAAGGTTTTAAGGAACCAATTTTCTTTTTTAGTTTGTGTTTCAATAATTATTTTAGGAGGTTCGGTTATCGGTTTTCTTTTAGTAATGATTATTTTTCCCGTTGATTTTTTTGTATTTTTTTTGTTATTTTTTTTATTCATAGTTTTTCTCTCTTTCTTTAATTTGATATAAAAAAAGACTCTAATCAATATTAGAGTCTTAAGTTGATATAAGTTGTTATTTATTGGATATTGGGATTAATTACATTATGTTTATCTTTAAAGATTGATAAAGTTTTACGCACAGGGTTGAAGTGGAGG
>NZ_AKIM01000189.1:0-792 GCF_000300695.1 Italian clover phyllody phytoplasma str. MA1 | reverse complement strand
AGAATTAAAAATATTATATGAAAAACAAGAACTTAACCAAGAACAAAAAGTTAAAATAAAAGATGCTTTAACTAAAAATGAAGAAAAAATTAAAGAAATTAAAGAACAATTAAAAGAGACATCAGATAATATTGAAATTTTAAAAGGCAAATTAATTGATTTAGAAAAACAAAAAACTGAAAAAGAAAAAGAAATCGCCAAAAAACAAGAAGAAACCAAAATGGCCTCACATGATGACAAAATTAGACTACAAGCTGAAATTAAACAATTACAAGCCGAAAGAATAGAAATAATTACACAAATATCTAATATTCAAAGAGATATCAAAAACTTAGAATCCAAACAAGAAATGTACGAAGGAATGTTATCTAGCGCCGAAGATTACAAAAAAACATTAGAAGAACGATATCAAGATTTAAAAGATGGAGATAAAGCGCTATACAAACAAATCGAATCCGTTCAAGAATGTAAAGCTGAAATTAATAAAAATATCGACGAAATACACTAAAAATTAAAAGAAATCGAAACTGAAAGAGTTTTATATCAAGCTCTAAAAGAAAAATACCGTGCAATGCATACCCGTATGACAACCTATGAAAAAGAAAATGAATTTTCTTTTGGTAACGTCTTTAAAGTTGGTTTTAAGGCTTTTGATAAAGTTACTGATTTAATTCCTGCTAAATTTGGAATTAAAACATTAGGAAAAACTATTAGTGTTACTAGAAAATATGCTCAAGGTATGGGTAAATTTACTTTAATTCTTCACGAAGGTCATCGTTTATGGCATATGTA
>NZ_AKIM01000188.1:0-331 GCF_000300695.1 Italian clover phyllody phytoplasma str. MA1 | reverse complement strand
GGTTAAAATATGTTCCCGTCGTTTTTACCAGAGGTTTAATGTCTGCTTCTTTAGATGGTTATAACGAAGAAACAAAAACTTTGTTAGAAATCAAATGTCCTTTAAATCCCGATGGTCCTAGCTGGCAAGAGTTTTTTAAAACACAAACAATACCTCCATATTATTGGGCTCAAATACAAGCTCAACTTTATTGTAGCGGTTTGGAAAAAGGTTATTTTTTTGTGTTCGTGAATGATAAACTTTTCCGAAATCAAGAAGTTTTTTTAGATAAAACCTTTATAGCGAAAATGCTAATTGAAGCAGAAATTTTTCGACAAGAATTAGATAAAAG
>NZ_AKIM01000187.1:0-608 GCF_000300695.1 Italian clover phyllody phytoplasma str. MA1 | reverse complement strand
AATTAAAGACGATGTAAACAAAAAAGTCGAAAAAGTAACTTCTTGGTTTAAAAAATGGTTTTAATTAAAATTAAAAAGTCAAATGTGTTAAAATATTGATATATTCAAAAAAATATTAAAAAGGAAAAAGAGCCTATGATCAAAATTAAAAAATAATCAAATGGTTTTTTATTATTTTAGGGGTATTTCTTTTTTTATTTATTGGTTGGATTGTTTTAACCGAAATGAAAATCATTAAATTATCGAAAGAAGAAATTCCTATTTTAAAAGAAACCCAAGTCAAAGAAATTAATAATTGGTATGACGATGAACGAAAATGCGACATGATTGAAGTCCATTATACTTTTGATGGCCTTAATGGCATCGGTTATTATGAACAACAAAAACTTAAGGCAGAACAATTATTTCGCGAACGAGAATCATTAGAAAAACAAGCTAAAGAAAAAAACCTACAAATTTATTTAAATGATAAAGCCATAGATATGAATCGCTCACCTAATAATCCTGAATTAGATAATTTATCACAAAAAATCAGTAAAAATCGCGATGAACTAATCAAAATAAATAAAAAATTAATATTAGACCGACTAGAAAACCAAAAAGAACCC
>NZ_AKIM01000186.1:0-545 GCF_000300695.1 Italian clover phyllody phytoplasma str. MA1 | reverse complement strand
ATTTTTATCCATTTTTTTATTTTCTTTTTTATAGTTTTTTAACCATTTTTGTAAAAAAACTATATCTTCAGAAAATCCTTTCCCTTCGAATTTTAATATTAAAGGTATATTAAATTTTTTAGAAATTAATTCGCCCGCTTTTCCAAAATTAGAACCATAGTTTTTGTTGCCAGAAACGGCCACTCCGATTGCTAAATGAGATTTTTTTTCTAAAAATTTTTCTATTTCATCAGAAATTTTTCCAAATTTAACTGTTTTAGTAACTAAAAAAAATTCTTCTTCTTTGTTAAATTTTTTAACATGTTCTTTAGGAAAGCCTAATTTTTCAACAAAATCGAAAACATTTCCTTGCTCTTGTCCATCAAAAATAATTTTCATTTTACACCACTTTTATTTTATTTTTTAAAAAAATTATAAATAATAAATAATTTTGTAAAAATAGTTTAAAATTTTTCTTTTTGTTTTTAGTTTTCGAAATTAAAAAATAAAATAATTTTCTAAAACTGAAATATACTTATATTCTATCATCTAAAATGAATAAAATT
>NZ_AKIM01000185.1:0-676 GCF_000300695.1 Italian clover phyllody phytoplasma str. MA1 | reverse complement strand
TAAATTCTTTTCATTAATTAACATTAATTATTATAATGCATATATGTGAATTATAATAATTAATGTTAATTAATATTCATATAATCAAATCAACTTTTTTGATTTTATAGTGGAGAAAAGCAACTCTAAAAGTTGCCTTCTTTAACGAATAAGGTTGTTTTTTCATTAAAAAACCTATTAATTTTAAGCAATTTAATAGGGTTTTAAGAAATATAAGGATAATCTTCTTAATGAGTTTTTATTTATCTTTCTTTTCATCTTCTTTTTGCTTCTTTTTTTATTGCTTTTTATAAAAAAAATAATTAGCCAAAGGTAAAGTGAGGTGCCCCACAAAAGTGGTACCAAAAGACAACAACTAATTGAACCAAATTGTTTATTAATATAAAAATAAACAGTTTGGTTTTTTTATTTAGCCAAACTTAAAAAAGGAGTTTTAAAAATGAACGAACAAGAAATTTTATATTTGCTTAAAAAAAAAGAAAAAGAACGAACAAAAAATTTTATATTGGCTTAAAAAAAAGAAAAAAGAAAAGAAAAAGAACGAACAAGCCATTTTATCCGCTTTAAATGTGCACGAACAAACACACAACATAAAAGAAAAACAAGCTAAATTCTATACAGATATTGATTCGAATGGTTGTGTTGACATTCTTTACGTTGAAAAGCCTAAAAAAAA
>NZ_AKIM01000184.1:0-339 GCF_000300695.1 Italian clover phyllody phytoplasma str. MA1 | reverse complement strand
TGATTTTGCCAATTAATTTTTTGATGATATTTTTAGATTCATTTTTATAATTGATTTGGAATATATTAAATAGGTTTTAAGCGGGGTTAAATCTGAAAGTAATAGTTTACTATTACTAGAAGAGAAATTATCATTAATTAAGGTTATTTTTGTTTGTTTAAATTTAATAAGAAAAATATAACAATAAAAAAAGAATTATAACAAATTTTAATGTATGAAATAAAAAAACACATAAAATTAGAAAAAAAGACCCCCAAAAGAAGAGCCTTTTAAAAGAATAATTTTAGAAATAGAACATTGATTTATTGTAAAAATTTATTTTATACTAAAACTTATTTT
>NZ_AKIM01000183.1:0-301 GCF_000300695.1 Italian clover phyllody phytoplasma str. MA1 | reverse complement strand
CTAAAAAATGAGTATTATTTTGGTTATTAAAATCATCGTTTAAATAATTTAAATAATCTAAAGTAAAATTATCTTGGGGGAAATTAGTTTGTAAATATATTAATAACTCTTTGATAATAATGGGTTTTGTAGTGAGTTTGTCCCACGGATGAGATGTTTGTTTTTCTAAAAATAAATATTTTAAAGCTGTAAATATTTTTGTATTTTTGGGGTCAAGTAGATTTTTGGGGTTGATTATTTGGCAATAAAGGTTTAATTTTTCCCATTGGCCTTGTTCGATATAATTTATTAATTGTTTTAA
>NZ_AKIM01000182.1:0-554 GCF_000300695.1 Italian clover phyllody phytoplasma str. MA1 | reverse complement strand
TTGATGATTTCTTCAGGAGTTAGTTGTTGCATTTCCGTTGTTTGGTTAGTTTCTTTTAATTCCTCACCAATTAGTGGTGGTGTGTTGTGATGTAGTTGTTCTTATTGTAATAAGGTAGATTCAGTTGTTGATTCAACTGAACCATTAACAGGGATTGTTAAGGTTACCAGTTTCACTTTCTTCTTGAGTTGTTTTTTCTTGATTTGTTTCTTCTTGATTTGTTTCTGCTTGAATTGGATTAACTATAGTTGGTAATTCATTGTTGGGTTGTTGTTGAATAAATGGTGCTTGTAAGATTGGTGGTTGGGGATTTTTAATTCTATGGGTTAATTGTTGTGGTGGATTAGGAGTTTTATTTTCTTCGTGATAAAATTGGTAAGGTTCGTAAGCAGTTGAAGCTAAAGAAACCAAAAATAAAGCTTTACTACCAATTCTTAACGCTTTACCGCCTAAATTAGCCAATTTAGAAGGAGCAGTTTTTTTAATGGCTTTTGTGGTGCCTTTTTTGATGGTTTTTTTCTTCCCGCTTTTTAACCAATTACCAATTTTACCAA
>NZ_AKIM01000181.1:0-283 GCF_000300695.1 Italian clover phyllody phytoplasma str. MA1 | reverse complement strand
ATATTACTAGGTAAAAATTGAAAGATTTTTTTCATAAACATGGTTTTTGTTTCCTTTCCAAGTTTGTAGGTTGTTAAATAAAAAAGACCCTGAGGAGGGTCTTTATAAATAATAAATTTTAATAAATAATAAATTTTATATAAATTATTTTTTATAAATTTATTTTAAATTATTTGATTTGAATTAATTATATTTATTTGTTTCGCCATATCTTATAATGATAAATTTTAATATTAAAACACCAACTAATTTTCATAGGTTTATTTTCTTTTCTTCTTACATT
>NZ_AKIM01000180.1:0-332 GCF_000300695.1 Italian clover phyllody phytoplasma str. MA1 | reverse complement strand
TCATGAAATCAATAAACTTAAAGAACAAATAAAAGAAGAACAAAAAGCTCATGAAACAACTAAAATAACCTTAAAAGAAAAAAGTGATCAATTAACCACCGAAAAAGAGGAATTAGACAAAATTGACAAAATTCTCAAAAATCAAGAAAAAACCTATAGCGCCGCAATTCAACCTTTAAAAGCTTGTATTAAAGAAGATGTAAGACAAAGAATTAATAGCGCAAAGGAAAAAGTTAATAATGTAACTTCTTGGTTCAAAAAATGGTTTTAATTAAAATTAAAAAGTCAAATGTGTTAAAATGTTGGTATATTATAAATTACCCGAAAGGAAC
>NZ_AKIM01000179.1:0-366 GCF_000300695.1 Italian clover phyllody phytoplasma str. MA1 | reverse complement strand
TGTTTTTTAGATCCATATATCAGTTATGAAGAGGCCAAAAAGAAAATTATCGTGGATTTAGCGGTTCATTTCTTTGGTGAAGACAAAGTTGAAGTAATTAGTTAAATTATTTTTTTATAACAAAATATATAACATCTACACATATAAAAACATTAATACACTATCATAAAAGTAAATATACCCCTAAATTTAACTATTTAGGGTTTTTATTTTTTATCTAACAAACAACCTAAAAGGAGAAAAAAGATGAAAAACGACACTAGTCAAGAAATTAGAATCGGAGGTTGGAACACGAAAGCCACCCCTAACGATTTAACTCAAATTAAAAACTTTTTAAAAATATTAAAAAAAGATTTAATTAATCTC
>NZ_AKIM01000178.1:0-378 GCF_000300695.1 Italian clover phyllody phytoplasma str. MA1 | reverse complement strand
GAACAATTAGTCCACGATAAACTCTTTGGCACCACTTTTACCGCTAATCAATATACACTTCATGGCCAAAAAATGGAACCCATCGCTAGAGAATTTTTCATTCAAAAAACTAATTTAACTTTTGAAGACACTATTTTCACTGATGATCAAGTTAACCTTTTTTCTGCTTCTTTAGATGGCTATAATGAAAAACATCAAGCTGTTTTAGAAATTAAATGTCCTTATATTAATGAAAATCAAGAAGTCTCATCCACTTGGACTGGTTTTTTAAATCACCCTCAACTAGAAAATATCCCTCAATACTACTGGGCCCAAGTTCAATGTCAACTCTATTGTAGTCAAGCGAACTTCGCTTACTTTTTAGTTTATTTTAACGAC
>NZ_AKIM01000177.1:0-697 GCF_000300695.1 Italian clover phyllody phytoplasma str. MA1 | reverse complement strand
ACCTAATTTATTTTGAGGTGAAGGAGTATGATTAGGATCTTTATCGTTGCCTGTTACTTTATTATAGATATACTCAATAACTTTACGAATTGGTTGAGTGGTTTTATCGTATAATACTTTAGTTTTAGTTGCGGCGTTACTGGTAAAAGCGTTGATTTGGTTTAAAACTTCAGGAAAGAATTTAAAAAGGGTCCAATAAATCGCCCCACCAATTAATAATAATGGGATACACCAAATGAGGATGTTAAAGAAAGTTTTAATGATTTTAAACAACCAGTTTTCTTTTTTAGTTTGAGTTTCGATAATTATTTTAGGAGTTGGATTTTTTCTTTTGATAATTATTTCGTTAGATTTATTGTTTTTGGATTGATTTTTAGTGTTTTTATTTGTTTTTTTAGCCATATGATTTTACTCGCTTTCTTGATTGGATTTATTTTGATTTATTATCATTTCTTCTAATTTATCTATTTTTTCATTAATTTTTTTAAAATTACTTTGGGTTTCTTGTTGGAATTCATCCATTTCCTTTTCAATAAGGTTAATTTTTTGTTTTAAATATTGGTTTTGAAGATTAATATGTTTTCTTTTAAATTATCTTTTTGAAAATTAACATATTCTTTAAAATTATTATTATTAAAATTACAGATGATAATTGTTGTTAAAGTAAAAATTATTAAACAAATATAAGGTGAATATT
>NZ_AKIM01000176.1:0-390 GCF_000300695.1 Italian clover phyllody phytoplasma str. MA1 | reverse complement strand
TCTAAAAATATCATCAAAAAATTAATTGGCAAAATCAATCTTCATAAACTAGAAAACTTACAATTATACCAACTAGACCCTAATAAAATAAATAAATATCATAACCCAATCAAAACCAACTATAAGAAAGGTTTAAATATCATCTATTATCGTCAAGAAGATTTAAAATATATTCAATTCTTCTTAACTAAAACGAAACAAGGTTATCGGGTGAAAAAGATACACCCTAAATATAAATATATTTCTCAAGACTGACACTTTTATGACAGTTTGCCTCTTCAAATATCCTATTTAAAAACAAGCACATCGAACCAGTGATATTTTATATCTATAATGATAATGATACAACTATAATATCAAATATCGAGTATAATTATCATTATAGATATA
>NZ_AKIM01000175.1:0-464 GCF_000300695.1 Italian clover phyllody phytoplasma str. MA1 | reverse complement strand
AAATGTTAAGAGAAGAATTATTTAAAGATTTTTTAAAAAATAAAAAGAATTTAACAATTCGTTATCAACTAATCGATTTACATTTGCCATTAGTAAATAAATTAGTTAAGCAATTTAAATATTATCCATACGTAATTCAAAAACAAGATTTATACCAAGAAGGGGTTTTAGGATTAATCAAAACCCTAAATAATTACCAAGATTTAGGTTATGACTTTATCGCTTATGCGACACCAACTATAAAATCAGAAATCAGAGAATTAATAAGAAAAAGTCATTCTCCTTCAATTCCTCAAAAAACTCATAAAACCAATAACACTTCTTTTCAAGAAGAAAAACACACATGGCATTATAAAATCCTTAACCCTCATCAATTATGGTTAAAACAAGTTAATCATGAAATTTTTTTAAAAAAAATGAAAGCTAAATTAAGCGAAAATGAATTTAAAATTATCCATTTAAGT
>NZ_AKIM01000174.1:0-287 GCF_000300695.1 Italian clover phyllody phytoplasma str. MA1 | reverse complement strand
AATTAAATGTCCTTTTGTGAACGAAAATAAAGAAGTCTCATCCACTTGGACTAGTTTTTTAACTAATCCTCAACTCGAAAATATCCCTCAATACTACTGGTCCCAAGTTCAATTTCAACTCTATTGTTCGCAAGCGAACTTCGCTTACTTTTTAGTCTATTTTAAAGACCAAAACTATCATGTGGTACGAATTTATCAAGACAATAACTTTATTAATAAAATGATTGCAGATGGTAAAAAATATTTAGAATTACTACACAAAACAAAACAAGAATTATCACAAACAA
>NZ_AKIM01000173.1:0-392 GCF_000300695.1 Italian clover phyllody phytoplasma str. MA1 | reverse complement strand
TTGTCATTAGCTTCTAAATATAATTGATTACAATTTTGATTATAGATATTTAAGGGTTTTTCTTGGTCTTTGGATAGTTTGGGTTGGAATTCTGACATCATTAAAACAAGATCACTGTTAGTTTCAATACCGCCACTTCCTTTTAAAGCTGTTATTTCTGGTGATTTACCTTGGTAATTGCTGTATGTATCTCTTGAAAATTGTGAGAGAATGATGATGACAATATTTAATTCTATGGCTAATTGTTTGAGTTTCGTCATGATTTCGTCAATGGCTAACCGATCATTTTCTAAATGGTTTGTGGCTTTGGTGATTTGAAGGTGGTCAATGACAATAATTTCTACTTGTTTTTCTAAATGAAGGCGGTAAACTAAATCAATGACATAATCAAT
>NZ_AKIM01000172.1:0-466 GCF_000300695.1 Italian clover phyllody phytoplasma str. MA1 | reverse complement strand
ATGGCAACAAGTTGGGTTGTTTCCTTGATGGATGGGACAAGGGAAACGATATTTGGTGTTGAAGTTTGGGGGTAAAATTTTTAATTTTTTTAATAAAACAATCATGGGAAAATTAGTTTTAATGTGTTTAATTTTGTCTTGATGATTCATTTATTTTAACTCCTATTTTTTTGATTAATAATAAGTTTCTATTTGATAAGGTAAAACATAACCGATTTCTTGGAAATTTTGAGTACTCATTTCAAAGTGATAAATTAAGGTTTTTTTGGTACCACTTCTATTTTTTTTGATACATACTTCTATTATTTTTTGATTTTCATTGTCATCAGATTCTAAATAGAGTTGATTTAAGGTTGAATTATAAATATTTAAAGGTTTTTCTTGGTCTTTGGCTAGTTTTGGTCTAAATTCAGACATCATTAAGACGATATCAGAATTGGTTTCAATTCCGCCACTTCCTTTTAAA
>NZ_AKIM01000171.1:0-414 GCF_000300695.1 Italian clover phyllody phytoplasma str. MA1 | reverse complement strand
ACAATTAAACCATTATTTTAACCAAAATAACATCAACTCTCAAAGTCAAAAAGTAATCCGTGGTAAAATCAATGAATATCTTATTTTATTATACTTAAACAATAAAGGCATCACTCATTTATACCCTCAAGTAAATTTATTTTTTATCCCCGACATTAAATTTGATTTAGTTTTATTCACAGAAAACAAAAGAATCATCGCTTTTAATTTTAAAACATGTCTTCGTGAACGCTATAAACAAGCCATGGCAGAAGCCCAACAACTCAAAAAATTAGATACTCGTTTTGAGTTTTATTTATTAACCAACAACGAACCAGAAACTCAGAGATTAAATCATAAAATCAATCAAGGCATTAATCAAGTAATTAACTTATTTTCCAATTCAGCCAACAATTTCTTACAAAACTTAATTAC
>NZ_AKIM01000170.1:0-657 GCF_000300695.1 Italian clover phyllody phytoplasma str. MA1 | reverse complement strand
TCCTCATTTAGAAAATATTCCTCAATACTACTGGGCCCAAGTTCAATGTCAACTCTACTGTTCTCAAGCGAACTTCGCTTACTTTTTAGTTTATTTTAACGACATAAAATACCATGTGGTCCGCATTTATCAAGATAAAAACTTCATATCTAAAATGATTGCTGATAGTAAAAAATATCTAAATCTTCTAAACAAAGCAAAAGAAGAATTATCACAAACAACTTATTTAAAACAATTAAGCAAAATAAAATACAACTAAGACCTTCAATTTGAAGGTCTTTTTTTATACCCAAAACCAAATAAAAGGAGAAATCAATAATGAAATTAATCGTTTTTGAAGGACTTGATGGGAGCGGAAAAACTTCTCTTATCAATTCCCTTCAACCCCATTTAAAAACTCCCTTTCAAACTTATCAAGGTTTAGGGAGTAGTTCACTTGGGAAGGAAATTAGAGATTTATTTTTAAATTTTCAACAAGTAGATTACCTCACTCGTTTTTATTTAAGTCTCGCCAATATGGCCCAAATCCAAGCGGAATTATTTAAAAACAACCAATTAATCATCTTAGACCGTTGGTTACCATCCACTTATGCTTACCAATTATTTCCTTTTTCCAAGGAAAAGAAACAACTTTTCCCTTTAAAAAAGATCTTTAAG
>NZ_AKIM01000169.1:0-275 GCF_000300695.1 Italian clover phyllody phytoplasma str. MA1 | reverse complement strand
TTCTTTTAGTTTATTTTTAACTTTTAACCAATAATAATAAGTACTTCTTTTAATTTGAATTGTTTTTAAAATGGTGGTTAAATTAAGAGTTTGATTGAATTGTTTAACCCATTTCAAAAATTGTTTTTTTATTATTTGTTTGATTGTTTTCATTAGAGTTTATAATAATAAATTATTAAATGAAGAAATAAGAAAAAATAAAATTTATTATTTACACATATTATAATAATATTTAAAAAATAATATTTAAAAGATATTTTTTTAACTTATAGTAA
>NZ_AKIM01000168.1:0-752 GCF_000300695.1 Italian clover phyllody phytoplasma str. MA1 | reverse complement strand
TTTTAATAAAACTGACATGGGGAAATGAGTTTGGATGTGTTTTATTTTTTCTTGATAATTCATTGATGAACTCCTTAATAACTTTCTAATGGATAAGGTAAAACAAAACCTATTTCTTGAAATGTTTGTGTCGTCATTTCAAAGCGATAAACTAAGTTTTTTTTGATACCACTACGATTCTTTTTAATAGATAATTCAATGATTTTTTGAGATTCGTTGTTTTTTGATGCTAAATATAATTGATTGCAATCTTGATTATAGATATTTAAGGGTTTTTCTTGGTCTTTGGATAGTTTGGGTTGGAATTCGGACATTATTAAAACGATATCGGAGTTAGTTTCAATTCCTCCTGATCCTTTTAAAGCGGTGATTTCAGGCGATTTACCTTGGTAATGGTTATATGTATCTCTGGAAAATTGAGATAAAATGATAATAACGATGTTTAATTCTATGGCTAATTGTTTGAGTTTGGTCATAATTTCGTCAATAGCTAAACGATCGTTTTCTAAATGATTGGATGATTTAGTAATTTGGAGATGGTCAATGACGATGATTTCTGTTTGTTTTTCTAAATAAAGGCGATAAACTAAATCAATGACATAACTGATATTTTTTTCTTTATCATAACTAAAAGATAAGTTAAATTGGAAAAATAATTTTTGAGCGTCATTCATCCTTTCCATGTAGGTATTTGTGGTGATGTTTGAGTCTTCCCAATTTTTATCTAAAATAACATCTAAGGGAATTTGAGT
>NZ_AKIM01000167.1:0-272 GCF_000300695.1 Italian clover phyllody phytoplasma str. MA1 | reverse complement strand
AAATGGTTTTGATAAAAATGAAAAGTTTGATGATAACCATTTTCAATGGGGATAATAATGGAACCATGGAAAGTATCATGATAATATTTTTTTCTTTGTTGACTGGTTTTTTCTTTGATAAAGCCATATTCCACTAATTGATCGATATCAATATTTTTCTTTTTAAAGTAATTTACTAACCGAAAAGATAAAGGTTTATTAGATAACGAGGCGTAACCTAGTTTAAATTCTTTAATGGTTTCTAGAGTTAATTTTCTTTTTTGGGTTAAATA
>NZ_AKIM01000166.1:0-792 GCF_000300695.1 Italian clover phyllody phytoplasma str. MA1 | reverse complement strand
TCACGCAATATCTCAAAAGAATAATCAAAAATAATTCCACCAATATTAAAAGACTCTAAATTAGAGTCTTTTTTATTTTAAAAAAACTTTAAAAATCAAAAAGAAAGCGAGAAAACAAAATGAAAATTATTCAAAAATATTCACCTTATATTTGTTTAATAATTTTTACTTTAACAACAATAATAATCTGTAATTTCAATAATAATAATTTAAAAGCAAAAATTAACCTTATAGAAAAAGAAATGGATGCATTTCAAAAAGAAACCCAAAGTAATTTTCAAAAAATTAATGAAAATATAGATAATTTAGAAGAAATGATAATAAATCAAAATAAATCTAATCAAGAAAGCGAGTAAAATCATATGTCAAAAAAAATAATTGAAACTAAAAAAAATCAATCAAAAAACAATAAAAAATCACATCAATCCAAAAACAATAAATCTAATAAAATAATTATCAAAAGAAAAACTCCAACTCCTAAAATAATTATTGAAACACAAGCTAAAAAAGAAAACTGGTTTCTTAAAATCATTAAAACTTTCTTTAATATCCTTAAATGGTTCATCCCATTATTATTAATTGGTGGGGCGATTTATTGGACGCTTTTCAAATTCTTTCCTGAAGTTTTAAATCAAATCAACACTTTTACTGGTGATGCAGCAGCTAAAACTAAAGTGTTTTATGATAAAGCCACTCAACCAATTCGTCAAGTTATCGAGTATATTTATAATAAAGTAACAGGCAACGATAAAGATCCTAATCATACTCCTTCACCTCAAAATAAATTAGGTT
>NZ_AKIM01000165.1:0-723 GCF_000300695.1 Italian clover phyllody phytoplasma str. MA1 | reverse complement strand
TAATTTTTTTAATAAAACTGACATAGGAAAATGGGTTTGAATGTGTTTTATTTTATTTTGATAATTCATTGATAAACTCCTTAATAACTTTCTAATGGATAAGGTAAAATATAACCGATTTCTTGGAAGGTTTGAGTGGTCATTTCAAAGTGATAAATTAAATTCTTTTTCGTACCACTCCGATTTTTTTTAATTGATAATTCAATGATTTTTTGAGATTCGTTGTCATTAGCTTCTAAATATAATTGATTACAATTTTGATTATAGATATTTAATGGTTTTTCTTGGTCTTTATTGAGTTTTGGTTGGAATTCAGACATTATTAAGACAAGATCTGAGTTAGTTTCAATTCCGCCACTTCCTTTTAAAGCTGTTATTTCTGGAGATTTACCTTTGTAATGGCTATATGTATCTCTTGAAAATTGAGATAAAATGATAATAACAATGTTTAATTCCATGGCTAATTGTTTGAGTTTCGTCATTATTTCGTCAATGGCTAAACGGTCGTTTTCTAAATGATTGGATGATTTAGTAATTTGGAGATGGTCGATAACGATGATTTCGACTTTTTGTTCCAAAGAAAAACGATAAACTAAATCGATAATATAATCTATTTTTTTACTTTGATCATAACTAAATGATAAGTTAAGCTGGGAAAAGAATTGTTGAGCGTCATTCATCCTTTCCATGTAGGTATGTTGAGTAATGTTTGAGTCTTCCCAA
>NZ_AKIM01000164.1:0-294 GCF_000300695.1 Italian clover phyllody phytoplasma str. MA1 | reverse complement strand
CCATCTCTTAATTCTTTAAGTTTATACCCAGCATCTCTCAATTCCTTAGCTGTAAATCTGGCAGCTTTTAATTCCTTAGCTGTATATCCAGCAGCTCTTAATGCACTAGATGCCAATCCAGCAGCTCTTAATTCCTTAGCTGTATATCCGCCATTTTTTAATTCTTTAATTGTAAAACCAATTTTTCTTAAATCATCAATATTAGCTTCTAATTTTTTAAAATCTGATACTGTTTTATAAAGTTTAGTTTTGAAATATTTAATATTACCATTTTTATCTATTTCTTTATATTTT
>NZ_AKIM01000163.1:0-490 GCF_000300695.1 Italian clover phyllody phytoplasma str. MA1 | reverse complement strand
AATGAAAAAACTATTTACCGACATCACTTATTTCAAAACTCCCCAAGGTTTTTTATATTTTTCTTGTATTATCGACTCTTTTAACAATCAATTATTCTCTTATCATGTTTCTAATCACCAAAATAAAGTTTTAGTTTTAAATACTATCAAAAAACTTCCTCAACTAAAAAAACCTTGTATTATCCACTCTGACCAAGGTTCAGTTTATCAATCTTTAAAAGTTCAACAAACCTTAACCAAAAAAGGATTTTCAATTAGTATGTCACGTAAAGCAACACCTAGAGATAATGCGGTCATTGAAAACTTATTCAGTCAAATGAAAAGCATTTTATTTTATCGCGATCCTTTTTTATTCCAAAAATCTTCAGCAAAAATAAAAAACATAATTAATCAATTTCCTGCTTTTTGGAATAAAAAATGGCTTTTAGCTAAATTAAACTATCTTTCACCTATCCAATATGCGCAAAGTTTAAGATAAATTTTTAGTTGA
>NZ_AKIM01000162.1:0-855 GCF_000300695.1 Italian clover phyllody phytoplasma str. MA1 | reverse complement strand
TAAAAAAATTTCATGATTAACTTTTTTTAACCATAATTGATGAGGGTTTAGTTTATTTATTTGATATGGTTCATAAAATTCTTCTCGAAAAGAAAGATTATCAGTTTTATGATTTTTTTGCGGAAGAGAAAGAGAATGACTTTTTCTAATAAGTTCTCTGATTTCCGATTTGATTGTAGGAGTGGCATAAGCGATAAAGTCATAACCTAAATCTTCGTAATTATTGAGTGCTTTAATTAATCCTAAAATCCCTTCTTGATATAAATCTTCTTTGGTTAAAACTCGAGGATAATATTTAAATTGATTTACTAGTTTTTTTACCAAAGGTAAATGAAGTTCAATTAATTGATTACGAATTTCTAAATTCTTTTTATTTTTTAAAAAATCTTTAAATAATTCTTGTCTTAACATTTGATTCCTTTCTAAAAACGTTTTTAGAAAAGATAAGAAATTATTTTTTAGTCTTTGAAAAAAAAAAAGACTAACTTAATAGTTAGTCTTAAAGAATTTTTAAAAAGTAAAAAGTGTCTAAAGTTTTGGAACAGTTCAGGCCCAACGAAATGGTACTGAAAGATAACAACTAATTTTTCTAAAACAAATACTTTTTAGAAAAAATTATTTATTAATTTACTATATGATAACATAAAAAAAATATTATTTTGCCCTATATATGCTCTTTAAAATAAAATTATATAAATCACACACATGCAATTACTAGGCCAAAAATTGATAAATATTTTAACAAAATTACAAAAACAAATTAAAGGAGAAAACAAAAATATGAACAACAAAACAAAAAAAGATAGCGAAAATATGAAAAACGATCTTAATCAAGGAATCATTATAGGCGGTTGG
>NZ_AKIM01000161.1:0-312 GCF_000300695.1 Italian clover phyllody phytoplasma str. MA1 | reverse complement strand
CCAATTCCTAAACAAATACCGATGACGCTTAAAGTAGTCGCTAGATAATAACCTAATTTCGTTTGTGGTGAAGGAGTATGATTAGGATCTTTATCTTTTCCTGTTAATTTAAGATAGATATACTCGATAACATTACAAATTGGTTGAGTAGTTTTATCGTATAATATTTTGGTTTTAGCCGTGGCGTTGCTCGTGAAAGTGTTGATTTGATTTAAAACTTCAGGAAAGAATTTGAAAAGGATCCAATAAATCGCCCCACCAATTAATAATAATGGGATACACCAAATGAGAATTTTAAAGAAAGTTTTAATG
>NZ_AKIM01000160.1:0-383 GCF_000300695.1 Italian clover phyllody phytoplasma str. MA1 | reverse complement strand
TATTATCATTTCTTCTAATTTATCTATTTTTTCATTAATTTTTTTAAAATTACTTTGGGTTTCTTGTTGGAATTCGTCCATTTCCTTTTCAATAAGGTTAATTTTTTGTTTTAGATGATTGTTTTGAAGTTTTAAATTATGATTGTTGAAATTAAAGATGATAATTGTTGTTAAAATAACAATTATTAAATAAATATAAGGTGAATATTTTTGAATAATTTTCATTTTGTTTTCTCCTTTTTTGGTTTTTTTATTAGTTTTAATGACCTTACCTTTAGTGTGTAAAACAAAAAAGACTCTAAATTAGAGTCTTTTAGTTGGTTAAAATATTTTTATTTATTATTTTGAGATTTAGTGTGATGTTTGCCTTGATAAAGAGATAA
>NZ_AKIM01000159.1:0-445 GCF_000300695.1 Italian clover phyllody phytoplasma str. MA1 | reverse complement strand
ATTACTAGGTAAAGATTGAAAGATTTTTTTAATTAACATGGTTTTTGTTTCCTTTCCAATGTTGTATGTTGTTAAATAAAAAAAGACCCTGAAGGGTCTTTGGTTATAAAATAAGATTTTGTCGAGGTAATTTATGGATTATTAGCATTATTTATTATTTCTAACGTATTGTTATTTTTTCTTTTTATGAGGTTGTGAAGTTGACACAATATTTTGTTGCTGATATATATTTCTTTTTTTGTTATTAAAGAACAAATTGGTTAATTTATTTAAATTAATTTGAATTCCTTTTTTTGTGAAATATTTAACATTTTCCTCTAATGTATCTATTGCTTCCTCTAAAATATCGATATCTTTTTTTAATTTGTCTTTAGAATTATTCTCCATTGCCATAACTTTCTGATTATTAATAATAAATAATAATACTAAGAAAATAAACAAATAA
>NZ_AKIM01000158.1:0-390 GCF_000300695.1 Italian clover phyllody phytoplasma str. MA1 | reverse complement strand
AAAATAATAAAAGAACCAGCGATGACTGGTGATAAAAAAAGAATAAAAATAAAAGGAGATTTAATTAATGTTTAAAATTAAAAATAATTTATTATTGTTATTAAATGCGTTTATTGTATTTACTTTATTAGGATTGTTTTTAATTACTAATAATCAACAAGTAATGGGGATGAATAAAGATATTGCTAGTGCTAGCAATAATAATCCAAACATAACTAATTACTCTATTGAAGAAAATATAATTAATTTAAAATATAAAATTCGAGAAAATGCAGTTAAAAAAATAAATACAGAAAGCGAAATACAACAATTATCAAATAATGATCCTAACAAAAATATTCTTTTAGCCTTAAAACAAAATTTAGAAAATTTAATTCATAATCAAAAAGA
>NZ_AKIM01000157.1:0-723 GCF_000300695.1 Italian clover phyllody phytoplasma str. MA1 | reverse complement strand
AAAAACATTTACTATTATTTAATATTATTTTATTTATTGGTTTAGGTTTAATTTTCATTACTAATAATCAACAAGCAATGGGAATGGATAATAACGATGGCATATCTGAAAATAATTCCGTTGTTGATAATCATATAGATGAATATAATATTTTTAGAAACTTATTATTAACCCAAGGTAGAATATCTCAACAATTGATTAATGCTCTTTTTAATCATAGCTCAGAAACGGAAATTAATTTTTTTTCGAATCAACTACAATAAATACACCAACAAATAATAACTTATCAACAAAGACAACTAAATAATCAAGAACGAATGTTAAGAAATTTTTATAATAATATGACAAGAGTTCAATTAGAAAGGGAATATTTATTGTTAACACAAGAGATGATTTCAGCCATTAATAATACACCACTTTATGCTTCGGAAGAACAAATAAATACTTTAAGAAATATTCAAACAAGAATAGATCAAAATCAAAGACAAATAAATATCATTAGAAATCAAATACAAAATAACCAAAATCGACCAAATAATAATAAGAAGACGTTAAAATAATTTAAAATATGTTTTATTTTTATTATAAATATCAAAAGGAGATTTAATTAATGTTTAAATTACAAAAACAATTTAAAATAATAAGTATTTATTTATTTTTTTGGGATTATTTTTAATAAATAATAGTAATCAAGTGATGGCAATGGAAAATAAAAAAATATGC
>NZ_AKIM01000156.1:0-442 GCF_000300695.1 Italian clover phyllody phytoplasma str. MA1 | reverse complement strand
TTTAATAGAACTCCTTTTTATTTAAAAAATAATTAATTAATCACTAGGTGGTTTATATTCTCCTCCTGTGTTAAACTTCTCAGTATAAAGACTTAAAGTTTTACGTACAGGGTTGAGGTGGAGATAATAGGTTTTGTCTTGATATGTATCAGCTAATCCACTGTTTCTAACATTAATTGGCGTAAGAACAGGATAAATAAAACAATCTTGATCTAGATCTAAAAGATATTTAGGACCTTTAAAATGAAATTCATATTTATGTGCATTGCTTTTGTGAAATAAGTTAGCTTTACCAACGAAGAAAGATTCAGTGTTGCCAGCGTTTGGATCTTCAGAAAAACGATCGAAATAATCCACTCCCTCAGTTTTCCATTGGTTAAAAGGATGTTTAACAAAATAAGCTAAATCAGTTGGTTCTTTTTGGGTATTAAGTCTGTCTTGG
>NZ_AKIM01000155.1:0-652 GCF_000300695.1 Italian clover phyllody phytoplasma str. MA1 | reverse complement strand
TCTTTTTGGGTTTCGAGGCGGTTTTTGATGTTTCCTAATTCATAAAAATTGATGTTATCTTTGTTAGTGAGTTGTTGTTGATAATAGCCGATGCCGTTAAGGCCATCGAAAGTGTATTTTGCTTTAATCATTTGACATTTGTTATTACCGTCATACCATTCATCAATGTTTTCGAATTTGGTTTCTTTTAAAGTAGGGATTTCTTCTTTTGGTAATTTAATGATTTCCATTTCGGTTAAAACAATAAAACCAATAATTAAAAAAAGAAGTATCCCTAATACGATAAAAACCCATTTAATAATTTTTTTAATATTAAACATGATTAGTTCCTTTCGGGTAATTTGTAATATACCAACATTTTAACACATTTGACTTTTGAATTTTAATTAAAACCATTTTTTGAACCAAGAAGTTACTTTATTAACTGTTTCGTTTACGTCGTCTTTAATTTTATTAGTAAAGGGTTGAATTGAACCTTTCCAGGTTTGTTGTTTGTCTATGGTATCTTGAACTTGATCGTATTTTGTTTTTGTTTGGATTAATTTATTTTTATTATCTTCTAAGGTTACTTTAGTTTTTCCATGGGCTTTTTGTTCGTCTTTTATTTGTTCTTTAAGTTTATTGATTTCATGACGGAGTTCGGCGTTTTCTT
>NZ_AKIM01000154.1:0-884 GCF_000300695.1 Italian clover phyllody phytoplasma str. MA1 | reverse complement strand
ATTGTTTGCGGTGTTGATACCATTCTTTGGTGCGTTGTGATAGTTTGATTTGCATGGTTATTTACCTTTCTTAAATATTTTCTTTAATAATAATAAAAGATATTTTCCTAAATAATAAAAGAAACGAAAAAGGTGATAAAGACATTTAAAAAGAAAATCAATTAGATATAAAAGATGGGGAAGAAATAATAAAATAATTATTAATAAACCTAAGTTTAACCATTGATTTTGATAAGTGAAGAAATAATGACTAATAGTATTAAGAACATTATTTAACTTAGTTAACCAAGTATTAAATAGATTCCACATGATTGGGTTGCTTCGTGGTTAAATATTGGTAAAATTGAACCACTATTCCTTGTTTTAGTTGGTGAATACTTAGTTTGACGGTGAAAAGATAGAATTTAATGACATAATAAATGGTGATAATTGGAATAAACGAAAGTAGGGTAATGATGAAAAAGATGAAATTACTAGGTAAAGATGAAAAGATTTTTTTAATTAACATGGTTTTTTTGTTTCCTTTCCAATTGTTGAGTGTGTTGTTAAATAAAAAAAGACCCTGATGAGGGGTCTTTGGGTTATGATTATTCTTTTTCTTCTGGGATTGTATTTAAATCAATTGTTTTTTGTTTTTTATTGATATGTTTTGGTTGATTTTGTTGTTGTTTTACTACACCATACAACGCCCATTCTTCTATTTCTCTAGAAGAAGCATTTTTTAAATAAGGATATTTTTGTTTTATTTTTTGAATATGTTTTTTTGAACTTTTTAATAATTCAAAAAATGAATTAACTTCTTCATCACTAGGTTCATTGATTGAAATTTGTTTTCCTTTATTATTTGTCATCGCCATAACGGAATTATTACTAGTAATTAAAAA
>NZ_AKIM01000153.1:0-383 GCF_000300695.1 Italian clover phyllody phytoplasma str. MA1 | reverse complement strand
TTATTTTAAAAAAACTTTAAATCCAAAAAAGAAAGCGAGTAAAAATCATATGTCAAAAAAAATAATTGAAACTAAAAAAAATCAATCAAAAAATAATAATAAAACAAATAAAAACATTAAAAATCAATCCAAAAACAGTAAATCTAATAAAATAATTATCAAAAGAAAAACTCCAACTCCTAAAATAATTATTGAAACCCAAACTAAAAAAGAAAACTGGTTACTTAAAATAATTAAAACTTTCTTTAACATCTTCAAATGGTGCATCCCATTATTATTAATTGGTGGGGCGTTTTATTGGACCCTTTTCAAATTCTTTCCTGAAGTTTTAAACCAAATCAACGCTTTTACTGGTGATGTAGCAACTAAAACTAAAGCGTTAT
>NZ_AKIM01000152.1:0-646 GCF_000300695.1 Italian clover phyllody phytoplasma str. MA1 | reverse complement strand
GAACTCCGTCATGAAATCAATAAACTCAAAGAACAAATAAAAGAAGAACAAAAAGCCCATGAAGCAACTAAAGTAAAATTAAAAGAAAACAGTGATGAATTAACCCAACAAATAACAGAATACGATAAAATTAAAAACACCATAGACAACCAAAAAACCTGGAAAGGTTCAATTCAACCCTTTACTACAAAAATTAAAGACGATGTAAATGACACATCTATTAAAATAAAATCTTGGTTCAAAAAATGGTTTTAATTAAAATCCAAAAGTCAAATATGTTAAAATGTTGGTATGTTATAAATTACCCGAAAGGAACTAATCATGTTTAATATAAAAAAAATCATTAAATGGGTTTTTATCGTATTAGGGATACTTCTTTTTTTATTTATCGGTTGGATTGTTTTAACCGAAATGGAAATCATTAAATTATCGAAAGAAGAAATTCCTATTTTAAACGAAACCAAAGCTGATACCAAAAACGAATGGGAAGAAACTGATCACCGAGGAAGAACTCAATCAATGATTGAAATTCATTATACCTTTGACGGCCTTAATGGCATTGGTTATTATCAACAACAACTTGCTAACAAAGAGAACATCAATTTTTATGAATTAGGAACCATCAAAGAACGCCTCGAAAACCAAA
>NZ_AKIM01000151.1:0-1373 GCF_000300695.1 Italian clover phyllody phytoplasma str. MA1 | reverse complement strand
CAAAGAATAGAAGGATTTATGAATTCTTTCGAATTTAAAACCTTAAGTCAACAAGAAAAAGAAATAACTAAAACAACTATTAACCCTTTTCAACAGCCGTATCATTCAATGAAACCAAAACAACCAGTTGACGAACAGGAAATTAATATCAAAAAGAAACAATTATTTAAAGAAATATCACCTTTATTTAACCAAATTAGAGATTATTATCATTATTTATTAATTTCTAACCGAAATAACGAAAGTCAACCAGGAATAGAATATTTAACTCAAAAAAGAAAATTAACCCTAGAAACCATTAAAGAATTTAAACTAGGTTATGCCCCATTATCTGATAAACCTTTATCTTTTCGTCTAGTAAATTATTGTAAAAAACAAAATATCGATACAACAAAATTAATTGAATATGGTTTTATTAAAGAAAAAACCAATCAACAAGGTAAAAAATATTATCACGATACTTTTCATGGTTCCATTATTATCCCCATTGAAAATGGTTATCATCAAACTTTTCATTTTTATCAAAATCATTTTCGGGAAGCATCTTACTTTCAACCAAAATACCAAGCCTTAACTAATTTTAGTCAAACACCGACCTTTCATTTTAGTTATCGTTTTTTTGAAGCGTTACCTTTTATCAAACAAACAAAAACCATGATCATTCATGAAGGTTTTTTTGATGTCATTAATTGTTGGCAAAACAATATTAAAAACGTGGTCGGTCTCATTTGTGTCACTCAACTACTTTCTAAATCACAAATAGAAATTCTAAAAAAAGAAAAAATCAAAGCAATTATTGCCTTAGATAATGATGAAACAGGCCGAAAACGCAGTGAAGTCTTAGGAGAACAACTAACCTCACAACAAATACCTTATGAAATTAGACGCATTTTACCTCCTTACGACCAAACTTGTAAAGATGTTGATGATTTATTACGCCAATTTGGAAAAGAAGCATATCAAAAATGTTTTTTAGATTCATACATCAGTTATGAAGAAGCCAAAAAGAAAATCATCGTTGATTTAGCGGTTCATTTCTTTGGTGAAGACAAAGTAGAAGTAATTAATTAAAAATTATTGCTTTTTTTAAACTAATATATTAAACCTACATGAATAATAACATTAACATAACCCCAAATACGCACATATACCCCTAAATTTAACTATTTAGGGTTTTTATTTTTATAACAAAAAATCAAATTAAGGAGAAAAGAAATGAAAAACGACACTAGTCAAGAAATTAGAATTGGGGGTTGGAACACAAACGCCCCCAACGACTTAGTTCAAATTAAAAAATTTTTAAAAATATTAAAAGAAGATTTAATTAATCTCACTATTATTGCTCATTCCAAAAAGAAAAATACTTACCAAGA
>NZ_AKIM01000150.1:0-745 GCF_000300695.1 Italian clover phyllody phytoplasma str. MA1 | reverse complement strand
AATAAAAAAAAGACCCTTGAGGGTCTTTTAATTAAAATAATAAATTTTATATTAAATTATTTGATTGAATTAATTATATTTATTTGTTTTGCCATATCTTCTAATGATAAATTTTTATTACTAACACAGTAACTAACTTTCATAGGTTTATTTTGGTTTATTCTATCATTGTTTGTTTTAATACTATAAATTGTTTGAATAGATTTATTGTTTTCTATAGCCATAATTTGAACATTATTATTTATTAAAAATAATCCCAAAAAAATAAATAAATAAATACTTATTATTTTAAATTGATTTTTTAATTTAAACATTAATTAAAACTCCTTTTTATTTCTTTAAATTTAACATATTTAATATTATTTAATGTTTTCTTAGAATTATTCGATTGGCCTTTGAATGTTTTGGGTTTCTTGTGTTTGGGGTTGTTTTATGATATCTCGCATTTGAATCTGTTGCATTATCATATATATTTCCATATTTATTTTAACAATTTCCGTTCTAACATGACATAATCTTTCAATATTTGCATTATTTCTTGGTTCTCGAGATAGCACTATTTCTTGTGACTTTAGTTCATTTTTTCTTTCTTCTAATCGGATCTTTTGTGTTTCTAAAGTTATTCCAGAGAAAGCATACAAACATTTAGTATTAAAAATTAAAAAAATTCCTAATAAAACAAATAAACAAATACTTATTATTTTAAATTGATTTTTTAATTTAAACATTAATTAAAACTCCTTTT
>NZ_AKIM01000149.1:0-485 GCF_000300695.1 Italian clover phyllody phytoplasma str. MA1 | reverse complement strand
GGTCATTTCATAAGAAAATACCAAAATATGAGGATAATGAGATATTTCTTTGTGTTTGGTTTTTGCTATATCTAAAAGAAGATTATAGACAAAAGTTGTTTTACCTAATCCAGTATACCCCCCAATAGTTATGATTTGGCCTTTTTTGAATCCTTTTGTGGATTGGTTGAGTCCTTTAAAAGTTTCTGATAAACGGTAATATTCTTCTTGGATTTTTTGTTTTGATTGTTGATCGGTATCAAAAAATTCAGGATGTAAATAGGCCATTTGGTTTAAAGTAAAGTGTGTTTTATCGTTTTTGTGGGGGATTGAAGAGATAAAATTTCTTAATTTATCAAATATTTCTTGGTAATATAAATTTTTGTGGTAGGGGTCTTGGTTTTCGTATGTGGGGCTAATGATTTTTATTAATTGTTGAAATAGTTTTTCTTGGGTGTAGGTATGTTTTAGATTGTCTAAAAAATGATTATTATTTTGGTTATTAA
>NZ_AKIM01000148.1:0-285 GCF_000300695.1 Italian clover phyllody phytoplasma str. MA1 | reverse complement strand
AAAAATTTATTTGAGTTTGATTGGATTATTGAGTTTAGGTTTGTTGATTTTATTAATTTTTGGCTTTATTAATTCTCGCCCACCAATTAAAAACCCATCATTAACTAATCAACCTCCATCAACACAACAACAAGAGATCGATAACCAAATCAAATTAGAACAAGCTAAAATCCAAGAAATCCAACAACAAGATCAAACCTTAAAAACCCAAATTGATGAAAATGTCAAAACTTTAACTGAAACTATTACCAAAATTAAAACTCTTCAAACCGAATTAACTAATAA
>NZ_AKIM01000147.1:0-996 GCF_000300695.1 Italian clover phyllody phytoplasma str. MA1 | reverse complement strand
AATTTAATCAATCAAGATTTTATAGCTACTAAACCTCTTCAAAAACTTTTTACTGACATCACTTATTTTAAAACTAATCAAGGTTTTTTGTATTTTTCTTGTATCATTGATTCTTTTAATAACCAAATTATAGCTTTCCACACTTCAAACCAACAAAATAAAGATTTAGTTTTAAATACTATTAAAAAACTTCCAAAATTAAAAGAGCCTTGTATTATTCACTCTGATAAAGGTACAGTTTATCAATCGCTCAAAATTCAACAAACTTTAAAGAAAAAAGGTTTTTTAATCAGTATGTCCCGAAAAGCCACACCACGTGACAACGCCATCATTGAAAACTTTTTCGGCCAAATGAAAACGATCTTACAACATCAAAATCCATTTTTATTTCAAAAATCTCCTGATAAAATAAAAAAATTAATCCATCATTTTCCTAAATTTTGGAATAATCAATGGATTTTAAGTAAATTAAACCATTTAACACCATCTCAATATATTCAAAATTTGAGATAAATTTTTAGTTGATTTAACATAAAAAATATAACCTTGGAAAAAAGGTTACTTTAGTACGCTTTTTTTTGAAAAAAAATAGTAAAATTTAAAAAAAATATCATTTTCTTTCATTTTGTTGACGAGTTTTTGAATTTTTTTACCTAACTATATAGTGTAAAGTCAAAATATTAAAAAAATATCTTTTGAAACTAAAGAATTATGAAAAAAAGTTTAGACACTTTTTTAAACGAAAAAATATTTCTTTAGTTTGAAAAGATAGGAAATTATCTATTAATTTTTAGCCTTAAAGAACAATTTTAAAAATTAAAATTGTCTAAAAAAACGGAACAGGGCAGTCTCATTTATGTCACTCAGCAACTTTCTCAATCACAACTAGAAATTCTTAAAAAAGAAAAAATCAAAGTCATTATCGCTTTAGATAATGATAAAACAGGCCGAAAACGCAGCGAAGCCTTAGGAGAACAACTTAAAGAAGAAAATATT
>NZ_AKIM01000146.1:0-1455 GCF_000300695.1 Italian clover phyllody phytoplasma str. MA1 | reverse complement strand
TTTGATATTATCGTTGTATCTTTTATCTATCATTATTATTTTTCGATATATAAATAACTCCCTATTTTTCCTTTCCATTATTAAAAGGAGTTGTAAAAAATTAACCAAACACCATCCCTAACGCGCTGAAGCGCTAACAAAAATTATAAGCAAACAAAAACAAAAGAAGAAGAAAAATAAAAATCCCCCAGTTGCGTGCACCACCCTTTTTTCAATAAATATAATCATTTAGAGTTATAATGGTTGATGTATATGATATAAAAAAAGGAAACGATATTTAAATCATGAAAAAAATAGAAAAAATAATAGAAAAAGAAATCCACAAAAATAAATTATTACAAGCTCTAATGAAAAAAAATCAAAAAACTGATAAAAAAACAGTTTTTGAATTGGTTAAACAATTTAATCAAAAACTAAATTTAACAACCATTTTAAAAACTATCCGAACAAAAAGAAGCACTTATTATTATTGGTTGAAAGTCGAAAATAAAATCAAAGCCAAAAAAGAAAAATATTTATTACAACAAAATCGCATTAAAGCTTTATGTTTACACCAACAATATTTTTACGGTCATCGTAAAATCACTGATTTATACCAAAAAACTTTTAATGAACTCATTACAAAGAAAAAAGTTTATACTATTATGAAAGAAAATGGTATTTTTTGTCGTTTAAGAATTAAAAAAAATAAATATAATTATAAAAATAATTTAAAAGCTAAATTAAAAGTAGTAGATAATTTAATTAATCAAGATTTTATATCAACAGCCCCTTTACAAAAACTCTTTACAGATATCACTTATTTCAAAACTCCACAAGGATTTTTATATTTTTCTTGTATTATTGATTCTTTTAACAACCAAATCATCGCTTCCCACACTTCAAAATATCAAAATAAAGAATTAGTTTTAAATACAATCAAAAAATTATCTCCATTAAAAGAACCTTGTATCATCCATTCCGACCAAGGAACAGTTTATCAATCGCAAAAAGTCCAACAAACACTAACTAAAAAAGGTTTTTTAATCAGTATGTCAAGAAAAGCTACTCCACGTGATAACGCTGTTATTGAAAACTTTTTCAGCCAAATGAAAACTATCTTACAACATCAACATCCTTTTTTATTTCAAAAATCAACCAAAAAAGTAAAAAAAATAATCAATTATTTCCCTAAATTTTGGAATAATCAATGGATTTTAGCTAAATTAAATTATTCATCTCCTTCTCAATATTGCCAAAATCTTATATAAATTATTTTTTTAATTTATTTTAATGTTTAGCCTTGAAAAAGAGGTTACCTTTTTGCACATTTTTTTGACCAAAATAACATAATTTCGTAAAAAAATAATTATGATTTCATTTTCTTAACGGAATTTTAACTTTTTTTACTTAAATATATAGTGTAAGGGTAAAATATAAAAAAAAATATCTTTTGAAACTAAAGAATTATTAAAA
>NZ_AKIM01000145.1:0-513 GCF_000300695.1 Italian clover phyllody phytoplasma str. MA1 | reverse complement strand
TTTTGCGTTCAGTTTTCGTTGTTTAAGTGTTTATTTAACAACCAACTTAAAAAAATTTAATTTATCTTTTTTAATTTAGTTCTTTTCATTCATCATATCTTAATTCTTCATTTGTAAATCCAATATCTTTTAATTCTTTAAATGAATACGCATAAAATAATTCTTTAGCTGTAAATCCAATATCTTTTAATTCCTTAGCTGTAAATCCAGCAATCTTTAAGTCACGAGGTATAAATCCAGCATCTTTAAATTCCTTAGCTGTAAATCCAGCAGCTTTTAATTCTTTTAATTCTTTTAATTCTTCATATGTCAATTCTTCATCTGTAAATCCAACATCTTTAAATAAATCATCTTTAAATTCCTTAGCTGTAAATCCAATATCTTTTAATTCTTTAACTGTAAATCCATCATCTTTTAATTGTTTAAGTGTATACCCAGCATCTTTTAAATCTTTAGCTGTAAAACCAAGTTGTATTAAATAATTAACTCTAGCCCCTAATTTTTTAAAATCTG
>NZ_AKIM01000144.1:0-406 GCF_000300695.1 Italian clover phyllody phytoplasma str. MA1 | reverse complement strand
AAGAAAAATAAGGAGAAAAATAATTAAATGCAAATTAATAATTTAATAGAGTCTAAAATATTTATTTATTTTATTTCTATTTTTTTTGCTGTTTTTTTATTTTGGTTTTTTGGAGCAGTTGATAGATATTTAATGAAAAAACATGAAGAAAATATTGTACTTACACTTAAAGAATTAAAAGATTCTGGATTTACAGCTAAGGAATTAATAGATGCTGGGTATACAGCTGAAGATTTATTAGATGCTGGATTTGATTTAATTTATTATCACAGCTGGTGGATTAAAAAATAATGAATATATAATTAAGCAATTATTAGATGCTGGGTATACAGTAAAAGAATTAAAAAATGGTGGATATATAGCCGATGAATTAAAAGATGTTGGTTATACAGTTGATCAATTAAGA
>NZ_AKIM01000143.1:0-893 GCF_000300695.1 Italian clover phyllody phytoplasma str. MA1 | reverse complement strand
TTAAGAATCAAAAAAAATTTTACTTACCGTAATTTAAAAAATAATCTCCAAATAATTCCTAATTTAATCAATCAAGATTTTATTTCCGCCAAACCCCTCCAAAAAATTTTTACTGATATCACTTATTTTAAAACTAAGCAAGGTTTTCTCTATTTTTCTTGTATTATGGATTCTTTTAACAACCAAATAATTGCTTCTCACACTTAAAACAAAAAAATAAAGATTTAGTTTTAAAAACTATTAAAAAATTATCTTCATTAAAAGAGTCTTGTATCATTCACTCCGATCAAGGCAAAGTTTATCAATCAATCAAAATTCAACAAACTTTAACAAAAAAAGGGTTTTTAATCAGCATGTCAAGAAAAGCCACCCCTCGTGATAACGCCGTCATTGAAAACTTTTTCGGCCAAATGAAAACGATCTTACAACATCAAAATCCTTTTTTATTTCAAAAATATCCTAACAAAATAAAAAAATTAATCAATCATTTTCCGAAATTTTCGAATACTAAATGGATTTTAAGTAAATTAAAATATTCAACTCCATCTCAATATGTTCAAAATCTAAGATAAATTTTTAGTTGAATGAACATAAAATAATATAACCTTGAAAAAGGTTACTTTAGTGCGAATTTTTTTTAAGAAAAATAATATAATTAATAATAAAAATTATTTTCTTTTCATTTTATAGGAGTGTTTTTAAATTTTTTACCTAAATATATAGTGTAAGGATAAAATATTAAAAAAATATTTTTTGAAACTAGCAAATTATAAAAAAACATTAGACACTTTTTTATCTATTTTAAATAATTTGTTAGTTTAAAAAGATGTGAAATTATCTATTAATTTTTAGTCTTAAAGAGTTATTTTAAAATAAAAAGTTGTTTAAAAAAA
>NZ_AKIM01000142.1:0-741 GCF_000300695.1 Italian clover phyllody phytoplasma str. MA1 | reverse complement strand
CGTTGGGTCTCACCCATTATCATAGTTGTGTTTATCTTGGTAAATCGACAAGGTTTTGCGGAAAGGGTTGAAGTGGAGGTGGAAATCGGTTAATTTGAAGTTAGAGTCGGAAACGCGTGCGCGACCAAGGTAATAGTCCTTGTCGTCGTCTAAGAAGTGTTTAGGGCCTTTGTATTTAAGGATTAAACAGTTACCACTTGAGTCTTCTTTGAATTGCTTTTCGAAATTTATTTTTGAACATAAATGACTGTCATCTTTCATATCAAATTGAGAAAATTCAAATCCGTTCGCTGATTTTTCCTTCCAAAGGTCAAAAGGGTAACGGTCTTCGATGTAATAAGCTAAGTTAGAGGGTTCTTTTTGGGTTTCGAGGTGTTCTTGAGCGATTGAAATATCGTTATGACTACCTTTTTTTTCTTGAAGTTGTTGTCGATAATAGCCGATACCATTAAGGCCATCAAAAGTATATTTGGCTTTAATCATTTGACATTTTTTATTATCGTCATACCATTCTTCATGAGTTTCCATTTTGGGTTCATTTAAAATAGGAATTTTTTCTTTTGGTAATTTATTGATTTTTTTTTCGGTTAAAACAATAAAACCAATAAAAACGATAATTAAAAAAAGAATTATCCCTAATATGAAAAAAAACCATTTAATGATTTTTTTAATAATATTAAACATGATTAGTTCCTTTCGGGTAATTTATAATATACCAACATTTTAACACATTTGACTTTT
>NZ_AKIM01000141.1:0-399 GCF_000300695.1 Italian clover phyllody phytoplasma str. MA1 | reverse complement strand
AAACACACAATTATTGGTAAGGACACCAAAAGAAATAAAAAAATAAAGGAGACAAAATGAAAAAAAGATATCCTATTTTATTAACCATTTCCTATTTATTTTTCATCATTAGTAATATTATGGCTTTATTTTTCAATTTTGAATTAGGATTAAAATTTAACGCTACAATCGCCATCTTTTCTGATATTTTCTTTTTATTTTATTTATGGCATAAGGAGAAGAAAGATGAAAATTAATTGGATTGGATGTAAGAAAAAACTTTTACCCCAAATTATTGCTAATTTACCTTCTAAATTTAAAACCTATTACGAACCTTTTTTAGGAAGCGGGGTGCTTTATTTTTACTTAAAACCATCAAAAGCGATTTTAAACGATAATGATAACCAATTAATCACTATG
>NZ_AKIM01000140.1:0-650 GCF_000300695.1 Italian clover phyllody phytoplasma str. MA1 | reverse complement strand
AATATATTTAATTTTATTAAAATGATTGTTATTTTTATATGGGAAAAATTAATTTTCTTAATTTATCCTTTAAAATTATTTAGTTCTTTATTTGGTTTTTTAATGGAAGGGTTAAAAATTTTTATTTCTATAAATGAGAAATTATTAGAATTATTAAAAAATTTTTCTAATTTGTTAGAGGTTGTTACGAAATTAACTCTTACTAGTTTGGCCGCTGTTGTTTCAACAGCCGGTCTTACAAAAATATTTTCTGCTTTGGTTTCTGCTATTCCTGTTGTTGGACCTTCTGTTAAAGCATTTTTTGATGAATTATCAGAAAAAACTTATTTAATGCTTAGTTATACTGTTAATATTTTTTCTAAAATTGTTTCTTTTATTTTTAATATTTTTGTTTTAGTTATTAATGGATTATTTAAAATTGTTTTAAAAATTTTAGATATTATGGTTATTGTTTTAAACATTTGGTTATTTTTGTTAAACAAAGTTATAATAATATTAGGTTTTATTTTTTCTTTTTTAATGAATGTTGCATATTTATATGCTTATGAAGAAAAAGAATAAATAAATTTTAAATTATTTAAAAATAGAATAGGAGAAATTTAATTATGAGTACTTTTGAATGGAAAGGTAGACATTGGAGAATAGTTCCT
>NZ_AKIM01000139.1:0-246 GCF_000300695.1 Italian clover phyllody phytoplasma str. MA1 | reverse complement strand
CTTAAAAAAGATAATGATGCTTTAGTGAAGTTATCTTGGGGAAAATGGGTTTGGAGATAGGTGAGTAATTCTTTGATGATCTCAGTTTGAGATTTGATTTTATCAAAGGGATGAGTATTTGTCTGGTTTAAAGTTAAATATTTTAAGGCCTGAAATATTTTTGTATGTTGTTTATCTAAAAAAGATTGTGGATCAATGAGCTGAAAATAAAAACTTAATTGCTCAGCTTTATTTTGGTTCATATAG
>NZ_AKIM01000138.1:0-370 GCF_000300695.1 Italian clover phyllody phytoplasma str. MA1 | reverse complement strand
GTCATTACGGACGAGCGATAGGTTTTAACGTTTTTTTAATTTTTTGATAGCGATATTTTTAATATTTTCTACTTGTTTTAAAGATAAATTGAGTTTTTCAGCTATTTCGTGATTGGTATAACATCTTTGATAATCTTCGTTAATATTTCCTAAAGGAATACCAAAGCTTAAGCGGATAATTTTGAATTCGTTTTCGCTTAATTTTTTGGTTAATTGATTTAAAAAAAATTCATGATTTACTTGTTTTAGCCATAATTGATGGGGGTTTAATTTATTTATTTGATATGGTTCATATTTTTCTTCTTGAAAAGAAAGATTATCTTTTTTATGATTTTTTTGCGGGATCGAAGGCGAATGACTTTTTCTTATT
>NZ_AKIM01000137.1:0-1204 GCF_000300695.1 Italian clover phyllody phytoplasma str. MA1 | reverse complement strand
TTAATAATTGCGGCGAAAAATATTTTAAACTTTGCATCATTCTTTTTTGATTATAAAAAAGAATGTATTCATGCACCATGTTTTTCATTTTTTTAGTATTCATGTTTTCTAAATCACTTAAATAAAGTTTTTCTCCTTTTAAATTAGCCCAAAAAGACTCAATACAAGCGTTTTGGGAAGGGATGCCGACATCGGAGAAACTTTGTTGATATCCTTTTTGTTTTAAAATAGTTTTAAATTGTTTAGCAGTATATTGGCCGCCTTGGTCAGAATGAAACACACATGATTGTTTTAAGGGTTTTAACTGTTCTAAAGTGTGCATAACTAAAGACAGATCTTGTTTATCGGCTATGGTATAAGCAATAATTTCTCGGTTATATAAATCCATAATCGCTGATAAATAAAGTTTTTTTCCGTATTGAGGTCCATAGATTAAAGTAGTAATATCAGTACATAATTTCTCATAAGGTCCAGAAGCATAAAAATTATTTTGTAATAAATTTAAATCCGAAAGAGGTGATTTTTTAAGGATATGTTTTTGCAATTTATTTTTAATGGTTACATAATAAATAAAACTGCTTCATTTTTTTTAAAACGGTTTTAGGGTTTATTTTAAAACCTATTTTAAGTAATTTATGGTGAACTTTACGATAACCTAAAATAAATTTACCAAAACGACGATTTCTTTTACATATTTTAATAATCGCGTTTTCTACAGGAGTTAAGAATTGTGGTTTAAAACTTTGTTTTAACCAACGATAATAAGTCGTTTTGGCTAAACCTAACCATCTTAAAAGTTGGTTTAAAGGAATTTTTTCTTTATATTCATGAATGATGGCAAAATAAATTTTTTTATTTTTTTTCGGGTTAACACCTAATTTTTTTTTAATAGCGGCTTTAAAAGCTTGTAGGGCTACTTCGTTTTTATTAGCATAAATACCTTTATTATATTTATATTGTTTACCTTTGGGTTGTTGCAAGCGATGAAGTTGTTGCTTATCAAACCAAATCAGCCATTGATATATTTGAGTTTTATTTTTGATCTTATATTGGGTTTGAATTTGTTTGTTGCTTAATAAACCTTCTTTTTTCGCAAAAATAACCTTTAATTTGGTATTTAAATCATAATGATGTTGTTTTGTTGTCATAAGTAAAAAAAAGAAGTCCCTTCTTTATTTTATTAACCTATTTTTATTATAAAAAA
>NZ_AKIM01000136.1:0-247 GCF_000300695.1 Italian clover phyllody phytoplasma str. MA1 | reverse complement strand
ACTCATAAAACCAATAACCCTTCTTTTCAAGAAGAAAAACATACATGGCATTATCAAATCCTTAACCCTCATCAATTATGGTTAAAACAAATTCATCATGAACTCTTTTTAAAGAAGCTAAAAACCAAATTAAGTAAAAAGGAGTTTAACGTCATTAGATTAAATTTTGGAGTTCCTTTAGGAAATATCAACGAAGATTATCAACCTAGTTATTCTAATCACGAAATATCCCAAATACTAAATTTAA
>NZ_AKIM01000135.1:0-703 GCF_000300695.1 Italian clover phyllody phytoplasma str. MA1 | reverse complement strand
TCTTAAACGACAACAAATCCCTTTTTCTTTCATGATGAGATAAACTTTTTTCTTATTGATGGTTTCATTAAAGATTTTTTGATATAAATGAGTGATTTTACGATGGCCAAATAAATATTCATGCATTTTACATAAAGATTCAATACGTTTTTGTTTTAAAAGATATTGTTCTTGTTTTATTTTAATTTTATGGTTAACTTTTAACCAATAATAATAAGTACTTCGTTTAATTTGGATAGTTTTTAAAATGGTGGTTAAATTTAAAACATTTTGAAATTTTTCTACTAAATTAAAGATAATTTTTTTATCTATCTTTTCTATTTTTTTAATTATTTGTTGTAATAATTTAACTTTTTGTTTTAGTTTTTGCATCTTAACACCAATTTATCTTATATTTTTTTTCAGTATATCAACCATTATAACTCTTTAAATGTTTTCTAACACCATTAAATAATTATTAATGTTATTTTTGTCGAATATGAATTATATATTTTTTATTTATATTTTTTATTTATAAACACATACCTATAACTGATAAGGCAGTTAATTTAAAAATTAAAATTGTTAAAAAAAGAGTTTTTATTTATATCGAATAATAATAATGATAAAAATGATACAACGATAATATCAAATATCGAGTATCATTATCATTATCGATATAAAATATAAAATATCACTGGTTCGATGTGCTTGTTTTTAAATA
>NZ_AKIM01000134.1:0-702 GCF_000300695.1 Italian clover phyllody phytoplasma str. MA1 | reverse complement strand
CAATGTCAACTTTATTGTAGTCAAGCTAAATTTGTTTACTTTTTGGTTTATTTTAACGACCAAAACTATCATGTGGTACGAATTTATCAAGATAATCAATTTATCTCTAAAATGATTGCAGATAGTCAAAATTACTTAACACTTTTAACCAAAGCCAAAGAAGAATTATCACAAACAACTTATTTAAAACGATTAAGTAAATTTAAATAATAATTAAAACTCTAAGACCTTCAAATTGAAGGTCTTTTTTTATGCCCAAATTAAGATTAAAAGGAGAAAACAATGAAAACAACCAAAAAAGAATTTATTGACAATTACGGATATAAAGTTATTCAAGAATACGATAAAGATACTGGTACATCTATTAAAGACATTTTTTATCAACTTGATGGTAAAACTATTCATTACATAGATGAATACGACAAAGCTACTAGCAATATTATTAAAAAAACTGTGTATCGACTTGATGGAAAAACTATTGACTATGCATATGAATACGATAAAAAGTATCGTAACATGTTTAAATATATTGAATATCAACCTGATGGAATAACTTTTAAAGAAATAAGCGAATACGATTATGATGAAGAACCAATCACAACAACATATTACAATCTCGATGGAACAATTAGTGATATCATTAACTTTTAAAAATCCAACAAAAATCAAAAAAAGGAGAAAAAATGATGAAATTAATCGTTT
>NZ_AKIM01000133.1:0-653 GCF_000300695.1 Italian clover phyllody phytoplasma str. MA1 | reverse complement strand
CTTTTTCAAGGTTATATTATTTTAATGTTAAATCAACTAAAAATTTATCTCAAATTTTGCGCATATTGGATAGGCGAAAGATAGTTTAATTTAGCTAAAAGCCATTTTTTATTCCAAAAAACAGGAAATTGGTTAATGATGGTTTTCATTTTTGTCATTAGATTTTGAAATAAAAAAGGATCGCGATAAAATAAAATGCTTTTCATTTGGCCGAAAAAGTTCTCAATGACGGCGTTATCACGAGGGGCGGCTTTTCTTGACATACTAATAAGAAAACCTTTTTTGGTTAAAGTATGTTGGATTTTTAAAGATTGATAAACTGAACCTTGATCAGAGTGGATAATACAAGGTTTTTTTAGTTTTGGCATTTTTTTGATAGTATTTAAAACTAAATTTTTATTTTGATGATTAGAAACATGAGAAGCGACTATTTGATCGTTAAAAGAGTCGATAATACAAGAAAAATATAAAAAACCTTGGGGAGTTTTGAAATAAGTGATGTCTGTAAAGAGTTTTTGCATCGGCTCATAGGTTTTAAAATCCTGGTTAATTAAATTAGGAACTATTTTTAATTGAGACTTTAATTGTTGATAATGATATTTATTTCTTTTGATTCTTAAACGACAACAAATCCCTTTTTCTTTCATGATGAG
>NZ_AKIM01000132.1:0-378 GCF_000300695.1 Italian clover phyllody phytoplasma str. MA1 | reverse complement strand
AAAATCCCTAATCCACCACAACAATTAACCCATAAAATGGAAAATCCCCCAACACCAATCTTACAAGCGCCATTTATTCAACAATCATTCAATCCAACAATTATCGAAAAAGAAGAATCAATTTTAACTAATTATAATGAAGATAAAACAGAAACAAATCAAGAAGAAAGAGAAACTAGTAACCTTAACAATCCCTGATAAAGGTTCAGTTGAATCAACAACTGAACCTACCTTATTGCAACAAGAACAACTCCAACACACACCACCACTTGGTGAGGAATTAAAAGAAACTAACCAAACAACGGAAACACAACAACTAACTCCTGAAGAAATCATCAAAGCCAAAAACTTATTAGAAATCCAACTCCAACAAGAAAA
>NZ_AKIM01000131.1:0-239 GCF_000300695.1 Italian clover phyllody phytoplasma str. MA1 | reverse complement strand
GCTAGATAATAACCTAATTTATTTTGTGGTGAAGGAACGTGATTAGGATCTTTATCGTTGCCTGTTAGTTTATTATAGATATATTCAACAAAAGTGTGAATTGGTTGTGTGGCTTTATCGTATAATATTTTGATTTTAGCCGCGGTGTTGTTCGTAAAAGCGTTGATTTGGTTTAAAACTTCAGGAAAGAATTTGAAAAGGGTCCAATAAAACGCCCCACCAATTAATAATAATGGGAT
>NZ_AKIM01000130.1:0-261 GCF_000300695.1 Italian clover phyllody phytoplasma str. MA1 | reverse complement strand
TTTTATGAACATGGTTATTTTTCCTTTCCAAGTTGTGTGTGTTGTTAAATAAAAAAAGACCCTGATGAGAGGGTCTTGGTTTTTGATTAAAAAAATTTAATTTTTTAACGTCTTCTGTTATTATTTGTTTGATTTTGATTGATTTGTCTTTGTAGATTGTATTGGTGGTTTTGAGCAAAAATTTGTTGATTTATCATTGAAAGATTATTCCCTACAATATTTATTCTGTTTGAAATTAAAGAAATTCTGTTGAAACGTGTT
>NZ_AKIM01000129.1:0-658 GCF_000300695.1 Italian clover phyllody phytoplasma str. MA1 | reverse complement strand
TTTCATTTTTTTCTCCTTTTAGGTTGGTTTTTTTGTTATAAAAATAAATAACCCCTAATTTGCGAAAATAAAATCGCAAAATTTAGGGATATATACGCGTTTAAGGTTATTTAATGTAATCTATATGTGTAAATGCAATATGTTAGTTTAAAAAGGAATAATTTAATTAATCACTTCTACTTTGTCTTCCCCAAAGAAATGAACAGCTAAATCGACGATGATTTTCTTTTTGGCCTTTTTGTAAGAGAGATATGGATCTAAAAAACATTTTTGATAAGTTTCTTTTCCGTATTGACGTAATAAATCATCGACATCTTTACAAGTTTGGTCGTAAGGGGGTAAAATCCTTCTGATTTCGTATAAAATGTTTGCTTCTTTAAGTTGTTCTCCTAAGGCTTCGCTGCGTTTTTGTCCTGTTTCGTCGTTATCTAAGGCGATAATTACTTTGATATTTTCTTTTTTGAGAATTTCTAATTGTGATTGAGAAAGTAATTGAGCGACACAAATGAGACCGACCACGTTTTTAATACCATTTTGCCAACAACTAATGACATCAAAAAAACCTTCATGAATGATGATAGTTTTTGTTTGTTTTATAAAAGGTAACACTTCAAAAAATCGATAACTAAAATGAAAAGTAGGAGTTTGACTAAAATTA
>NZ_AKIM01000128.1:0-1474 GCF_000300695.1 Italian clover phyllody phytoplasma str. MA1 | reverse complement strand
CCTTCTCTTAATTTAGAAAGTAAAATAGAAGATATTAAAAGAAATCTGAAACAATCTAAAATAAATGCTCGTTTTAAAGCTATTTATAATTTTGCTGAAGAACAAAAAATTAGTTGGTTAACACTTACTTTGCCGCATCATAATGCTAACGGTTCTTTATCAAAAGAGGTTAAAAATTATGATCAAACGCATCAATTAGTAAAAAAATTTATTAATAAATTACGTTATGAATATAGACAAATTTTACATCAAAAAGGCTTTAAAAAAGATAAGATTATTAAATTTTTAAAAAAATTTAAATATTTTATTGCTTCACAAATACAGACTAAAAATAATAGAAATGTATGGCATTTTCATATTATGTTTAATATTGATTTATTAAAAATTTTTGGTTTTACTAATGAAATGATGTGTCAAAAAAAAGGTTTAATAAATAATTCAGAATTTTTAGAAAATAAAGAATATTACGAGAAATATCAACATAGATATAATAATAAGAATGGTTGGAAAAAAGTTAAAAGTAAAAATTTAATTATTCCTAATGTTTTTAAATTATGGGCTGATATTATTAATAATGAAAAAGGTTTATCTAATTTAAAAAGATTAAATCCTCGTTCTCAAAATTTACAAGTTTTTAAAAGTAATGCAAAAATTAAATTAGAAATAAACGAATGTCAATTGAAACAAAGTATTTGTAAAGAAGATAGTTCTTCTATTATTTCTAAATATGTTACTAAATATGCTGAGTATGTCGGCAATGATAAAGAAATTAAAAAAATGATTTTACAAAAGAAAAATTATTTAACAGGTAGACATTTATTTAAATTTTCTAAAAGTTGTCAAAAATTACCTATTACTAAAACTTTAAAATTTTTACCTTTTGATTTGCAACATCCTAAATATCAATTAACTAATTTATATCTTAGTAATATTTTAAATTTTGATCAACAACATATGTTTTTTAAAATATTAAGAAATGATATTTTAGATATTAATGATAATTTATTTAAAAATAATAATAAACATTTACAAGAATTTAATAACAATAAATGTTTTATAGAAAATAAAAATAAATATATGTCGAAATATATTAAACAAAAAGGACAATTATCACTTTTTTATGGCATCATATTTTATGAAAAAAAATTATTCGATAATTATATTAATAGTCCAAAATATTTTAAAACATGCAATTTAATTAATAAATGTTTTAATCTAACTAAATTACAAATCAAACAATCTTTTAAAAATAATTTAGATAAAAAAGTACGATTTACTCATTTTAACAATTATATTAATCCTTTATATCAATATTTAAATTAATAATTTGTAATATTTAATATCAAGGCAGTTTTAATAAAAAAATACCCTTCTTTAAAAGGGTTTTTTGTGTTGTTTTATTTATGTTTTTTCAATTAATTGTTTAAATAACTTTAAAATTATGTATAATATAGATATAAATAGAAAAAAAATT
>NZ_AKIM01000127.1:0-926 GCF_000300695.1 Italian clover phyllody phytoplasma str. MA1 | reverse complement strand
TTTCATTTCTTCTAAGATTTGAGGATCGACGAAGAGAGTTTGGTTTTTGAGACGGTAATTAGCTTCTTGGTAAGTATGCTTCTTTTTAGAATGGGTTATAATGGTCAGGTTGATTAAATCTTGTTTTAAAGTTTTAAGAAATTGTTTGATTTGTTCTAAATCATTGGGGATTGTATTTGTTTTCCAACTGCCTATAACGATTCCTTGATTAAGGTCGTTTTTCATTTTTATTTTCTCCTTTGGATTTGTTTTTGTAATTTTGTTAAAATATTTATCAATTTTTGGCCTAATAATTGAATGTGCGTGATTCATATTATTAATTTTATTTTTAAAGGTCATATAGGGCAAAATAATACTTTTGTTGTTGTTTAATTGTTATTTTATAATAAATCATTATGTCATTACTTCAACTTTATCTTCGCCAAAAAAATGAATAGCTAAATCCACTATTTGTTTCTTTTCTGCTTCTTCATATGAGATGTATGGATCTAAAAAACATTTTTGGTAAGCTTGTTTCCCAAATTGTCTTAATAAATCATCTACATCTTTGCAAGTTTTGTCGTAAGGTGGTAAAATGCGTCTAATTTCGTATAAAATATTTGCTTCTTTAAGTTGTTCTCCTAAGGCTGCGTTTCTTTTTCTTCCAGTTTCGTCATTATCGAGGGCGATAATGACTTTAATCTTTTCTTTTTTTAAGATATCCATTTGAGCTTGGGAAAGTAATTGGGCGACACAAATTAAACCCACGACATTTTTTATGCCGTGTTGCCAACAACTAATGACATCAAAAAAACCTTCATGAATGATAATGGTTTTGGTTTGTTTTATATGCGGCAAAGCTTCAAAAAAACGATAACTGAAATGAAAAGTAGGTGTTTGGCTGAAATTGTTAATAGATTGATATTTAGGTCGGAAATAGGTAGTAT
>NZ_AKIM01000126.1:0-808 GCF_000300695.1 Italian clover phyllody phytoplasma str. MA1 | reverse complement strand
ATTAATATTTTGGTTTTTTTTGTTAATTTCTTCTAAATTGTTTATATAATTTTCTAGATTTAGAATAATTTTTTTTGTATTAAGATAAATATTTGTTTGGTTATCTATTTCTTTTTCTAATTGTAATTTTATTTCTTTAAATAAATTTAATTCAATATTTAATTTTTCTATTTCAATATTTTTCAATTTTATTTTTAATTGGTAAAATATTTCTTTATTTATAATATCTTTTTGAGTTTTAATTTGTGGATATAATGTTTTTGTTAACCAAAAAATATACATATTTTTTGCTCCATTGCCCATTTCATTTAGATCTTCTAAAGAATAAAATTCATCTTCATTAGATCTAATTCCGCTATCAAAAAAAACAAATAATAAATTATTAGGAGGTTCTTTGATACGCCAGCAAAGATCATTTTTATTATTGGTGGAGCTATTATAACAAGGATAATCTAAAGTTAAATAACTAAATATTTGATCAATATTTTTATTTATAACATGAGACACAATATCTTCTTTTTTTTGAATCCAAATATTATGAATCTTCATATTTAGATTGCATATTTTTTTATTTTCTATTGCCATCACTGAATGATGATTAACCAAAAACAACAATCCTAAGCTAATAAAGAATAAATTTATTCTACTAAATTGATTTTTTAAATTTAACATTAATTAAAATCTCCTTTAATTTTTATTTTTACCAACCATTAGGATGGTTTTTGTTCATTTCTGCTTCTTCAACTTTATCATTGTTATGTTTATCTTTAAAAATGGATAAAGTTTTGCGGACAGGGTTGAAGTGGAG
>NZ_AKIM01000125.1:0-1430 GCF_000300695.1 Italian clover phyllody phytoplasma str. MA1 | reverse complement strand
TTAGTTCTTTTCATTCATTCTTAAATTCATAATATTTTAAATCTTTAACTGTAAATCCAACTTTTATTAAATCGTTATATGTAAATCCAGCATCTCTTAATTGACCAACTGTATAGCCCTTATCTTTTAATTCTCTAAGAGTATAACCGCCATCTTTTAATTCTTTTGCTGTATACCCAGCAGATTTTAAATATTGAATTGTATATCCACCATCTCTAAATTCTTTTGCTGTATATCCAGCATCTTTATATGTAAACCCAGCATCTATTAATTCTTTGGCTGTAAATCCAGCATCTCTTAATTCTTGTGCTGTATACCCGGCTGCTTCCAAATCTTTAACTGTATACCCAGCATCTTTTAATTCCTTAACTGTATATCCAGCATCTTTTAATTCCTTAACTGTATATCCAGCATCTTTTAAATCTTTAGCTGTAAAACCAAGTTGTATTAAATAATTAACTCTAGCCCCTAATTTTTTAAAATCTGCAACTGTTTTATAAAGTTTAGTTTTGAAATATTTAATACTACCATTTTTATCTGTTTCTTTGTATTTTTCTTCATTAGTATCAAATTCTTCAATAGAACCATCAATATTTTTACGTTTTATTAATTTTTCGTTAACAGGATTATATTCCATCCATACGCCATCAGGTAAAGTTTTTTTAATTAATTTACCATGAGTGCCATATTCATAAATATTCTTATCTTTATCTGTTTTTTTAAATAAAACATCATTATTATATTCGTAAATATTACCATCTAAACCAATCTTTTTTACTAATTTATGAGTAAATAAATTATAATATTCTATTTCACCAGTATCTCTTTTTAATTCATAAGGAGTGCTTTTTATGTTCTATTTCTTGTTTTAACTTTATATTTTCCTCATGTAAAGCGTTATTTAATCTTTTAGCTTCTTCGGAAATATTTTTGTTTAAAGTTATTCTTCTTTCTTCAGTTTCTAAATGATATTTATAAGAAATACTACCAATCCAAAAAACAAAAAACAATAATGTTGCGGTAGTAATAAGAAAAGGAACTATTCTCCAATGTCTACCTTTCCATTTAAAAGTACTCATAATTAAATTTCTCCTATTCTATTTTTAAATAATTTAAAATTCATTCATTCTTTCTTTGTTTTTAAACCCATAAATATATAAAACTCATTAAAAAAGAACAAACAAAACCTAATAACATTATAACTTTTTTTAATAACAATAACCAAATGTTTAAAACAATAACCATAATATCTAAAATTTTTAAAACAATTTTAAATAATAAATCCCCTATTTTAATAAAAGAATTTAACAGAAAGGTTTGCATTTCTTTGAAAAAATAAATAACATTACCTCCAACAGTAACAGTGAAAATAATTTTGCAAATTTCTTTTAATTTTTCCCATAAACCCTCATCAGGATTCATTAATTTTT
>NZ_AKIM01000124.1:0-1850 GCF_000300695.1 Italian clover phyllody phytoplasma str. MA1 | reverse complement strand
CAGCAGTATTTACAAAAGGTATTTTTTCAGCATCATTAGATGGTTTTAATGAAGAAACCAAAACCATGTTAGAAATAAAATGTCCTTTAAATAAAGACAGTACAGCTTGGAAATCTTTTTATAAAGATGGAATTATACCACCGTATTATTTAGCACAAATTCAATGTGGATTATATTGTGCCGAAATAGATAAAGCTTATTTTTTAGTTTATATCAATGATGATGATGATGGCGAAAAATTAAATAAATTTTTAGATGTAATGGATAAGGCGGGAACAGTTACATTAAGAGTATTAGAAGGAATGGCTGATGGAGCACTAGATGGCATGAAAATTGGAGCAATAGTGGGAGGAACACTATTAGGAGGTGTACCTAAAATTATATAAAAATTAAATAAAAAAAAATAACCCTCTAATTAAATTAGGGGGTTAAAAAAACAGAAAGAGAAATAATTAAATGAAAAAAATAAATACAAAAATTAAAGAAACTAAAAATAAATTTCAATTTAATTCAAAAGATATTTTTTTAACTTATAGTAAATGTTCATTGGGAAAAAATGTCATTCATAATCATATTAAAAATTTAATGAATGAAAAAAAGAAAAACATTATTTATATCATTTCTAATACAGAAAATCATGCGGATCATAAAGAAATTCATACGCATGTTTTATTACAATTAGAAAAAAGAAGCAATATAAAAGATGCGAGATTTTTTGATATTGAAGGGTTTCATCCGCGCATTGAAAACGCACAACATATAGAAAAATCAATTGATTACATAAAAAAAGATGGTGATTTTATTGAAGAAGGAACACCAAGAATTAAAAAATATGTGCGTCAAAATCAAAAAGAAGAACGTAAACAATTAATCTATGATGAGATAGATAGATTGCAAATTGAATATTATGAAAACGAAAAATTAAAAATGCATGAAGTAAAAAAAACATTAGATGAATTTATAAAAAAAATGGATCGTGATTTTTATTATGAACAAATTGAATTAATAGAAAGAATATTAAAGAAAAAATTTATTAAAAAAGAAGAAGAAAATATGAATGAAGAAATAACAGAAAATGAAACAGAATCAATTTATGATTTTGATAGTTTTAAAGACAATGAGATAACAAGAAAAATAATTGGAGCTATACAAAAAGAAAAGGACGTTTCCCATCGTCCTAGATCTCTTGTTATTGAGGGACTTAGTAGAATCGGAAAAACCGAATTCATAATAAGTTACCTTAATAAAAACTTAATTCCCTTTAATTATATCAGAGGTAGTCTAGATTTCAGCAAAGAAATTTATAAAAATGAATATAAGATAAATGTATTTGATGATATTTCTATTTTTGAAATTAAAAAACACGGTTTATTAAAAAATATTATCGGTGGCCAAAGAGGATTTAATGCTGATATTAAATATGCCCCAAAGAGACGAATAGCTGGGAATAAATTGAATATTTTTTTATGTAATGAGGACATTTCTTTTGTACGTTTTTGTAAGAAAAACAAAGAAATGGGAGGCAAAGAATATGAATATATAGAAAAAAACTGTCTTTTCTTTAATATTGACGAAAAATTATATAAAGAAAATGAAGAATAATAATTTGGTACACATTATAAAATATGGTACACATTGAAATGTGTACCATATGTGTACCAAATTTAAAATACCGAAAAATCATACTCTAAAAAATGTGTACCAAGAAAAGCTCGTCGGGAATCTTATCGACTCGCATACGTTACGCGCTGAAAAATGGTTAAAAATAAAAAAAATATCAAACAAAATATAAAAATAGGGTACACATATGCCTTTGCTTTACAGGGTTGTGACCCCCCCTATGAATAATG
>NZ_AKIM01000123.1:0-369 GCF_000300695.1 Italian clover phyllody phytoplasma str. MA1 | reverse complement strand
CAATATAATCAAAATGCCAAAAAAAGAAAAAAATTAACCAGGTCAGCTATCTTTTATGTTTTAAATAAATACGTTTTTCGTGGTATTACTCGTTATGATAAGCAAAATAATTTAAAAATAAATTTTGGCTACAAACCCAAACAAAAAACTCCCATCATCAATTTAAACGAATTAGTTACATTCTAAAGACATTTCCAAAAGAAAAAACATGTTTTATATTATATGGATTTTCGCAAAGTTATCGCCAATAGTCAAAAAGGCGATTTTCTTTTTATCGATCCACCATATTACTATGAAGGGATTAAAGATAAAGATTTTTACCAAAAACCATTTTCTTTTACTGATCATCAACAATTAGCCTTGGAATTA
>NZ_AKIM01000122.1:0-1720 GCF_000300695.1 Italian clover phyllody phytoplasma str. MA1 | reverse complement strand
TGCTCAGATAGGCAAATTCGGCCAAGGTCTTGTGACTAAAACTAAAGAAATTTGTTATTATTTTTATGACGGAGCTAAAAATTGGGCTAAAAATGGTCTAAATTTGCCTGATAACTTAGCTCACATTTTTGGTTTAATAGTGCCGCCTTTAGTTTTAATAGGAGTTGGTTTAGCGTGTTTATTTATTCCTGTCGTAGGTCCGACTATAGGGGCATCTTTGATATTAATAGGTGGAACATGCTTTTTAATAAATTTGTTTTCCCCTCCTAACGACACTCCTCCTTCTAATAAAATCCCTCCTACTGAAATCAAAAGAATAGAGAAAGAAAATGAAACCACAAAAAAGTTCAATCCGACCGAAGGGAGTTGATAAAAGAGGAGAAAACTGAACCTCACAAACAAATACTTAATACTACAGAACAACCCAATAAACATCAAGAACGTTTTAAAGAGAAATGGTTGGACAATCCGCAAACTCAGAAGAAATACAAAAATTAGTTCAAGCTGAACAAGAGAAAAAACAACAGTTTGATCGTGATAAACAATTTTTAGAAACTAATCTAAAAGCCCAAGAATTAGAACTTTTAAATTTAGAAGCGGAAAAAAATAATTATCAGGACTTATTAAAACAAAAAGAAAAAGTTTTAGAAGAAAATAAAACCTTATCCGAACAAGAAAAAAACGCTTTAAACGAAGAAATAACAGCATTAAAAAATAATTTAACTCACAATACAGAACAATTAACTTTAAAAAATAAAACCATTGCTGATAATCAGCAAAAAATAACTACTTTAGAAGAACAACTAAAACAACAAACCCAAGATTTAGAACAATTAAGACAAGAAATTGAACAAAAAGAAAATATTATCCAAACGAAAGAACAAAATCTAGTCTATAATCAACAATTGTCAACACAAGAAAAAGTTCTTTTACAAACTGAAATTGATGGTTTAAAACAAAATTTACAAACGAATAAAATTAATTTTGAAGCTCAAATACAGTTAAAAGATGAACATATTCGTAATTTAAAAGCTAACGAAACCTTCTTGCAAGAGCAATTGCAAAATAAAAAAGAAAAAACCCGTAATTTAAGAACTCAACATGAAAAAACTTTAACCGAAATTAAAAATCAAATTGAAAAATATCAAAAACAAATTCAAGAATTAGAAACAGAAACTAATAATTTAAAAACGCAAATGGAACAAAATCACAATCAAAGCGAAGAATTGAAAAATATTTTATTAAGTAAACACAAAACTTTAAATGAGATAACTGCAAAAATAAATGAATTGCAACAAACGCAATATGCTTTAATTAAGAATGACAACGCTTATCGTGATTGGCTTAATGCTTGTGATATAAAAAGCAGGATAATATCTACAGTCGAATCATATAGGGATCTTAAAGATCGAACATGTTATTATTCACCTATCCCTTTTAAAATAACAATAACAGACAGAAATGGTCAAGTTCATACATATAATAGTCTGAAATTAAAAAATAAAGATATTTATTATGTGAGATTTGATAAATGGGATGATTACTTTCATTTAACAGATGAAGACAAAAACTTAATAACAAATAAAATATATTTTAGGTGGCGCCCATATATAGATCAAAGCCAAACAACAATATATTCATCAATAATATTTACAGAAAAGGTGAGTACAAAATTACCTCCTATAACACAATTTAATTTAGAAAAAGCAAAAAAAACTCA
>NZ_AKIM01000121.1:0-1009 GCF_000300695.1 Italian clover phyllody phytoplasma str. MA1 | reverse complement strand
GAAGATTACAAAAAAACATTAGAAGAACGATATAAAGATGCCGAAAAACAATATCAAGATAATATCTTATATGAACTTAACTCCCTCTATCAAATTACCTCTGATGAGAAATAAAATAAAAGGAGTTTTAATTGATGTTTAAAATCAAAAATAATTTATTATTATTGAATGCATTTTTTGTATTTATTTTCTTAGGATTATTTTTAATTATTAATAATCAACAAGTAATGGCTGCCCCTAATGAAGAGTTTGTTGGCGATATGAGAATCGTTAATACAACTGTATCAAATATTGATATTCTTAAAAATCATGAAACATTTAAACAATATTTTGATTTTACGTTAACTGGTCCGCGTTATAACGGAAACACAGAAGAATTTGCAATTATTTGGAAAATTAAGAATCCACCTCGTAATTTATTAGGTGTTTTTTTTGATAATAGCACTAGAGATGATGAAGATGATAAATATACTTTAGAAGAATTAAAACAAATGGGTAATGGAGCTAAAAATATGTATATTTTTTGGCAATATGAACAAAAATAATTTTTCTTAATTCAAAAAGGAATTTTAATAAATAATGATTAAATTAAAAAACCAATTTAAAATAATAAGTATTTATTTGTTTATTTTTTTGGGATTATTATTAGTTAATAATAATCTAGTAATGGCGATGAATAATGGACATGTTTCTCAAAATAACGATAATAATAATGAAATAAGAGAAATTAATAATAGAATTGTGGAATTAGCTTTAGAACAAAAACAATTATCAAACCAAATCAGTTTAAGTCCAATAGGATCTTTTGCAACCTTAGAATTAAATATCAGAAACCGAGCGATATATTTAGAGTTAATTGATCTTTATGATAGATTAAGAATTATCGGGCAACAACGCATCAACCCTAATCAACCAAATAACCCCCTAAATCGATAAACACCCAAGACTCTAAAATAAAATTAAATATATTCATAAATTAGACCCCTATTCAAGGGTCTTTTTTATTTAA
>NZ_AKIM01000120.1:0-1182 GCF_000300695.1 Italian clover phyllody phytoplasma str. MA1 | reverse complement strand
AATTTCCAACTGTTTTTTATTTCTTCAATTTCATTTTTTTCTTGTTCAGAAAGATCATTAAGTAATAAAGTTTGATTTTTGTTTTCCGAAAATACATAAGATTTTATTTGGTCAAAACGAGCTTCAGTAATTGTGAATTTAGGTTTTTCAGTTTTACTAGTAGTTTTATCATTTAAATATTTTTCTTTGAATTCTTTTATTTCTTCTTCTAATTTTTTAAAATCATCTTCATAAAAATTATCTTCAATAATTGAATTTTTTATATGAATTTCAACATCTATTTTATTTTCGATTACTCTTTGAAAATCAAATGCATTTTGTAAACGGGTTAAGACCATATTTAGAAATGTCAATTACATAGCTGGTGGCCCTTCTATTCTAGGATTTGAAGGATCTAAATTATTTTTAACTATATAATTTTGTAATAAATCAAAACATTCTGTATCTAATTTATTTAAAGATTGTATTTTTTCTTTAATTTTTCTTTTAGTTTCGGAATCTAGATCGTAATTATCCAAAAATTCTTTTTCTTCTTGTTTTAAATAATTGTTTGTTTTGTAATGAAGGGCAATATCAACAATAACTGCTATAATAATGATTATAATTACTAAATGTTTTTTGAAAAAATTAATAGTATTCATCAATTTCATTTCCCTTCTGATAATAGTGATTATTATCAAATATTTAAATTTGAATATAACACTATTATACAATTTTATGAATTAATTTGTTTAAAAAGTTTTATGTATTAGGAATCATAATCATTTCAGGAATTTTATTTTGACGTTTTTGTTGGAATCGTTGTTGAGCACGAGCGTAATTAGGGTTTTTTAATTTCAGTTGTTCTTTTAGAGTTTCTATTTCAACTTCTTTGTCTTCTAGTTCTTCTTCTAATTTATATTGTTTTTTTTCTAAATTTGGTATATCCACGATGTCTTTTCTTTTTTCATCTAATTCGTAGATAATTTTTTTATATTCTTCAATTACGGATTTTTCTTTACTTTCTATTTTTCTAACTACCTCAATTGATTGACCAAAAGCCTCCTCGATTTTATCGTTTTGTAATTTATCTTTATATTCTTCTAGTTTCTTTTGGTAGTCTTTTTTGTCAGCGTCGAGTTTGGCTAAATCGCGGTCGATGTCGTTAAGATACGAGTCTAAAGTTTCTTTGGTAATCATTGG
>NZ_AKIM01000119.1:0-601 GCF_000300695.1 Italian clover phyllody phytoplasma str. MA1 | reverse complement strand
AATTCAGGATGACAAGAAACCATTTGATTTAAAGTTAATAAGGTTTGGTCGGATTTGTGGGGAATAAAAGCCATAAATTTTCTTAATTTATCAAAGATTTCTTGGTAGTATAAATGGCGATTATAAGGATCTTGATTTTCAAAAGAAGGGTTGATTGTTTTTATTAGTTGTTGGAATAAATTTTCTTGGTTATAAGTATGTTTTAAATTCACTAAAAGATGAAGGTTGTTAATGTCATTTATGTCGTTATTTAAAAATTCTATTGATTTTGAATTAAAATTATCTTGAGGAAAATGAGTTTGTAAATGAGTTAATAATTCTTCTAAAATGATTTCTCTGTTTTTGATTTTATCCCAAGGATGGGTTGTTTGTTTTTCTAAAAATAAATATTTTAAAGAGTTGAAGATTTTTTGGTTATTGGTATCATGTAAATATTTAGAATTAATGATGGCAAAATAAAGGTTTAATTTCTCCCATTGGACTTTGCTGATATAAGTAATGATTTGGCTTAAAGCTTTTTGTTCGTTGGTTAACATTTTATATTAACTCCTTTTTTATTTTTTAATGATGTTAATGTTAGAAAAAGGGATGAATTGACGGG
>NZ_AKIM01000118.1:0-987 GCF_000300695.1 Italian clover phyllody phytoplasma str. MA1 | reverse complement strand
AATAAATATTTGTTTATTCTTTTTATTATTAGAATTTTTAATTATTAATAATACTCAAATAATGGCTGCCCCTAATGAAGAGTTTGTTGGTGATATGAGAATCATTAATGTAACTGTATCAAATATTAATATTATTAAAAATCACGAAACATTTAAAAAATATTTTGATTTTACGCTAACTAGTCCGTGTTATAACGGAAACATAGCAGAATTTTCAATTATGTGGAAGATTAAAAATTCACCTCGAAATTTATTAGGTGTTTTTTTTGATGATGGCATTAGAGATGATGAAGATAATAAATATACTTTAGAAGATTTAAAACAAATGGGTAATGGAGCTAAAAATATGTATATTTTTTGGCAATATGAACAAAAATAATTTTTATGAATTAAAAAAGGAGTTTTAATTAATGTTTAAATTACAAAATCAATTTAAAATAATAAATATTTGTTTGTTTGTTTTATTAGGATTGCTATTAATAACTAATAATCATAAAATTATGGGAATGGGCAATAATAATTCATCAAATGAACTTAATGAATTAAACGAAAAATTAAATAAATTATTAGAAGAACAAGAACAAAATATAGCTAAAATTATAAATATTGAATATCATGAAGAAATAATGTTAGAATCTTTTAATAATAAAGTTCATTTAAATCATGAAGCTATTAATGAAGTTAAAGGACATATTTATATTTTAACCGAAAGAAAAATAATTGATGAAAAAATGAATAATTTTATTTATAAACGTAACGACACAATTATTCAAATATTAAATTCTAACGGTAGTGTTCGTATTCAAATTATTTTAGAACTTATAAAGCTAAATAAACAAGTCGACTGTTTAAATAGAAGAGAACAAAGATTAAACAATTTTTTAAAAATTTATCAAAAAGATCACCAAAATAATACATCTACTAGTTATTAATAATTAATAAAATTATCTAAAGAATAATTTATATATTTAAGATTATTTTTAATAT
>NZ_AKIM01000117.1:0-915 GCF_000300695.1 Italian clover phyllody phytoplasma str. MA1 | reverse complement strand
GAGATTTTAATTAATGTTAAATTTAAAAAATCAATTTAAAATGATAAATGTTTGTTTATTTTATTTTTTAGGATTTTTATTTATTAATAATAATTATCAAGTGATGGCGATGGGTAATAAAAATAGTAATAATAATAGTGAAATTTCTAATGATGAAGAATATGTTTTATATATAAAAGAAGAAATGCTAATACAAAATAGATTAATAAATGATAAATTTAATAACGAAGACAAAGAACAACTTTTGGATACACAAAAACATATTACAACAGAAATCGAAAAATACAATAAAAGACAAAACAATAATCAATTATCAACAACTTATGGTGAACAACCAGAAAGTTCTAGACGAAATATCAGTTCTGCAATAAATAATGATGATGAAAACGAATTATCAGATGATGAACTTCAACCTATGAATTTAACAAAAAGCACTTCTAAATGCCCAATTGATAAACCAGAAAGTTCTAAAAAGAACGATTATAAAAAATCAAAGGAGATTTAATTAATGTTTAAATTACAAAATCAATTTAAAATAATAAATATTTGTTTATTTATTTTTTTGGGATTATTTTTAATAAATAATAATGATCAAGTTATGGCTATGGAAAATAATAATTCATTAGATTTCAGAGCATTAGAGCATTTGTATATAATAAACGACAAAACTCGGAGTTTGTCAGTAAAAAGACAAGAAGTGTTTATGTTGTCGGCGTCTTGTAGAGATCAAAACACTAAATCTATATTAGACAAAAGATGTTTGTATTACGCAAATATGATTAAAAATCTAGAACAACAAAGAAAATCAATTTTCGATAAAGGTTATTATAATAATCCGATTTTATACCAATTAATAATCAATTTTAATCAACAATTATTTCAATTAAATAGAAATTTTTAAAATAACAATAATAA
>NZ_AKIM01000116.1:0-746 GCF_000300695.1 Italian clover phyllody phytoplasma str. MA1 | reverse complement strand
TTTTGCCGTTGCTATAATGGATATATAAATTACCGTTTTGACATTTTTTCTTAATTATTATTGCCATTCTTTATTTCTCCTATTTGTTTGATTATTTGATTTTGGTTAGTTAATGTTGTTTTGCTATTCATCTCTTTTAAGATTAATTTGTGGCCGAGGTTTTTTATTTCTAAGAATAATTCATATCCTTGGCTTACTTGGCGAAAGTATGATAAAGGATGAGTTTCTATGACGTCTAATTTATGATCTTTTTGGTTTTGTTTGCGTTCTAAACCTAATTGTGGTTTGATTTTGAGATAAACCAGTCATATCTGGTTTAATAAATTGTTTATTAAGTAAATTAAAAAGCTGATAATTTTTATCAATGTTGCGAGGATAAGCTTGATAGGCAAAGTTAGAACCTAACCATCTATCTATTAAAATGATTTTATTAGTTTCTAAATGTGGTTTTATTTCCTCTTCTTGGATTTGTTGAATATTAGCAAAACTCAATAAATAGCGAGTTAATGGTTTTAATTGGGCATTAGTTAAAAAGATATCACGAAGAGGTTGGCCGATGGAGGAACTGCCTAACCCTTGTAGAGTAATTACTTCGTGGCCTTGTTTTTCTAATTGTTTTCTAATTTTTTGAATTAAAGTTGTTTTACCACTGCCATCTAAGCCTTCAAAAACTATTAATTTCATTTTTTTCTCCTTTGAATTGAAATTTGGGCATAAAAAAAAGACCTTCGATTTGAAGGTCTTAG
>NZ_AKIM01000115.1:0-1182 GCF_000300695.1 Italian clover phyllody phytoplasma str. MA1 | reverse complement strand
AAAAAAATTATATTACAAAACAAAGACTCTCTCTTATAGAGAGTTTTTTTATTTCACCAAGAAAGGAAACAAAAATTATGTTCATTAAAAAAATCTTACCATCTTTATCCATTAACATCATTATCTTTATTTTTTTAATCCCTTTAATTTTTATTAATTATTTCATCAAATTCTATCTTTTTACTTATCAATTAAACATCCAAAGGTTAAAAAAAGGCATCGTAGTTAGATTTTATCAACATCTAACCACTATTAAAACTAATAATCATGTGGAACCTAATTAATACTTGGTTAACAAAGTTAAATAATGGGTTTGTTGCTATAAGTAATTGTTTTTTTAATAATCAAAACCAATGGCTTAATTTAGCTTTATTAATCATTATCTTATTATTTTTACCTCATCTCTTATGTTTAATTGATTTTCTTTTTAAATTTTTACATTATATAATTAAATTTATTTATTATTTAGGCCAATATATCATCTCATTATTTAAGAAAGAAAAATAACCATGAGAATCAAACTATCACAACGTACCAAAGAATGGTACCAACACCGCAAAAAATATATTAACGCTTCCGAAATTGGAAGCATTACTGGAAAAGATAAATTTAGAACCTTAGAACAATTAGTCCACGATAAACTCTTTGGCACCACATTTACTTCCAATAAATACACCGAACATGGTAATAAAACCGAACCTTTAGCTAGAACTTTCTTTGAAAAAACAACTAATCTAAATTTTCCTGATACCATCTTTACCGATGATGAAGTCAAAATGTTTTCCGCTTCCTTAGATGGTTATAATCAACAAACCAACACTCTCTTAGAAATCAAATGTCCTTATCGCGATGAAAACAACAATATATCAACATCATGGAATGGCTTCTTTTCCTACCAAGAAGTCCCTATTAACTACTGGGCTCAAATTCAATGTCAACTCTATTGTTCCCAAGCTAAATTTGCTTATTTTTTAGTTTATTTTAATGATAATGATTATCATGTAGTCAGAATTTACTTAGATAATAATTTTATTACCAAAATGATTCAAGATAGCAAACAATATTTAGAACTTTTATCAAAAACTAAACAAGAATTATCACAAACAACTTATTTAAAACGATTAAGTAAATTTAAATAATAATTAAAACCCTAAGACCTTCAAATCGAAGGTCTTTTTTTAT
>NZ_AKIM01000114.1:0-1030 GCF_000300695.1 Italian clover phyllody phytoplasma str. MA1 | reverse complement strand
CATAATAATTATTAATTATAAATAATAGCCCTAATAAAACAAATAAACAAAAACTTATTATTTTAAATTGATTTTTTAATTTAAACATTATTAATTGAATCTCCTTTTGTTTTTTTCGAATTGTTAAATATGTAATAAAAATAAACTTTTCAAATTTAATTTTTGAAACTAGAAATAATATTTATGACACATAATTGTTATATTCAATTTATTTTTTTGTTAGCTATTTTTTATAAAATAACACATTCACACTTAGATTTTTTATGATTATAATTCGATTGTTCATTTGTTTCTAGTTGTTCTGGTTTTTGAGAAGGTTTTTTTTGAATAATTAATTCTTTTATTAATCTTTTAAATTCTTCAATTCCAATAACTTCTCTTTGTAACAATTCATCAGCAAGGGGCGATAAAAATTCTTTATATTGTTGAATTATTTCTTGTGTTTTTGTTTGAGCAATATTTTTTATTTTATCTTTTCTTATTTCTAAAGAATCTGTTGATAAATATAAATCGCCTAAAAACCATCCTCTTTCTGTGATATATTGAGCCGTTTTTTCGATATCTTGTTCATCATGTTGACCTCTATTTTTAATTTCTTCTATAGTTGTTGTGATAGTTTTTTCCGCCTCTAACCCACCATAATAAACAGATAATGCAAATAAATGTCCAAACATATTGTTTATATCAAAAGAAAAATCGGTGCTACCATCAATTGTTTCATCATTCTGTTTTAATTCTATTCCTTTAAATTTTATAAGATTTGGATATTCTCTATGTCTTTGACTTAATTCAAAAGCAACTACAGCATGCCCTATTTCATGTAAAGACACAAATTTTTCTTTAGTCATAATATTTGTTTTACTTATATTATTTGTTATTTCTTCATTTTCTTCTGACTCTGTCTCTGTAATTTCTTGAATTTCTTCATGAAATAAACCTTCCATAGCCATTACTTGATGAACATTATTAATAATTAAAAATAATCCTAAACTAATAAATAAAATAATATTAAATAATAGTAAATGTTTTT
>NZ_AKIM01000113.1:0-1004 GCF_000300695.1 Italian clover phyllody phytoplasma str. MA1 | reverse complement strand
CAAAGAAAACTCAAGTGGTAACTGTTTAATCCTTAAATACAAAGGCCCTAAACACTTCTTAGACGACGACAAAGACTATTACCTTGGATGCGCATGGGTGGACAATTCAGAATTTAAAAACGAAAATTTCCACCTCCACTTCAACCCTGTCCGTAAAACTTTATCTCTTTACCAAGATAAACACAATAATGATAAAGTTAAAGAAACCGAATATAAACAAAGAACCAGCGATGACTGGTGATAAAAATTTTAACAACTTCCAACATGTTAAAATTAAAGGAATTAATATTAAAGGAGATTTAATTAATGTTTAAATTACAAAATCAATTTAAAATAATAAGTTTTTGTTTGTACTCTTTCTTAGGATTATTATTTATTTTTAATAATAAGCAAGTGATGGCGATGAATAATAATAATAACGTTGGAACAAGCGAGAATGTTTATAATTCTTTAGAAGAATATAGAAATTATCAAAATTTATTAGTTTCTCAACAAACAAAAGCACAAGAAGTTATTAATGCTTTTGAACATCAAGTATCAGAAACAGAAAAAAAACTTTTATTTGATCAACTAGAATTAATACATCAACAAATTATTATAACTCAACAAAGACACTTAGATATTCAACAACAAATAACTATAAATTTAATTTTAAATAATGAAATAACAGAATTAGAAAGAATACATTCATTATTAATGCAAGAAATGACAACAATTATCAATAACATACCTCTTTATGCTTCAGAAGAACAAATTAATCTTTTAAGAAATACACAAATTAGAATAAATCAAAATCAAGAAAATATAAATACAATATTAGAACAAATAAGAAATCAATCACCTATGCCTAGAATTAATTTATCTCGTAATCGTTCTTCTCAAAGACGTTAAAATAATTAATTTTTTTAATCACAAACCAAGACCCTTTTCAGGGTCTTTTTTTATTTAACAACACACAACCTTGGAAAGGAAAAATAACCATGTTCATAAAAAAAATCTTTCAA
>NZ_AKIM01000112.1:0-1411 GCF_000300695.1 Italian clover phyllody phytoplasma str. MA1 | reverse complement strand
TTAATTCTTTTTTTGTCATAATGATTTGACTCCTTTTGTTTGATTTGTTTTTTTAATTTTTTGTTTATTTTTATTGGATTTTTAAAAGTTAATAATATCTTTAACAGTTCCGTCGGGGTGGTATAGCCTGTTTTTTTGATTTGGTTTCCTGTTTGAGGGTCATATTCAATGATGAAGTCAATTTTTTTGCTGTTGAGGTTGTTGTAGTAGGTTTTTTTGATGATTGTACCAGTTTGATGGTCGGATTCAATGATGAAATCAATTGTTATTCCGTCGGGGTTGTAATTGGTTTCTTTGATTATTTAACCAGTTTGAGGATCGTATTCAGTGATGTACCAAATTGTCACGCCGTCTGGGTTGTAAGTGGTTCTTTTGATTATTTGGTTGTTTTTGTTAGATTCCTCGGTTATTTTGTATCCGTTATTATCAATAATTTCTTTTATAATTTTTTTCATTTTTTATTTTCCTTATTTTTGATTTTAGTTTGTATATAAAGTTTTAGTAGAAATTAAATTATAAATTATTTCTTCATCAACATCCATAATAGGGATAAAATATTCATGTTGTAAAATATTGCCAATTGCTTTTAAATATTTAAAAACTTCTGGAACCCAAGTAAAAGAAGTAACTTTAAATGCTTGAGGGTCGTTTTCGTCATAAAAATCATAAGTAAAAACTTTGTTTTCGACATCTGACCTACAAGAAAAACATTGAATGTGTCTTAAATTAGCATTTGCATAAAATTCAATTTTTAAAAATTGTAAATCTACGTATATTCCTTTGAAATCAAAATTAATTTCTTTAATTTTAGTTTCATTATTTTGAATAATTTCAATGTTTTTGCATTTTAATTTAGTTAATTTTGTTTTTAACGCGTTAATTTTATTTTTCATCATTGATTTTTTCTCCTTTTATTTGGGTTTTTTTAAATGTTAAATTTCTAATTAGTAAATTTCTTCTTTGAATTCATCAAATTCTTTTTCAGTTAGTTGATATTCTTTTTGTATTTGCTCTTTTAATTCATTAAATTCATCTCTAACTTGTTTCATTAAATCGCTTAATTTTTCATCCATTTCGTCAATTATTTTCTTTAAACGATTTGTGATAAAAATTTTCCAATGATATCTCAATGTTTCACCAAAACCTCCGTATTCTTCCTCAATTTGGCAAATTGTATAATTCAAATCACTATGTTTCTTCATTTTTTTCTCAAATTCTTTATCTTTTAATAAATTTACTATTTTTTCTTTATTCATTGTTTTCTCCTTTTTTAATCAAAATAAAGTTTCATATCAAATTTAATGTTCTGACACAATGGTAAAAATTTTAATTCTACTCATAATTTTTAATAATGATTTCTTGATTGATGTTTTTATTGGTGAGATGATGGCTAGTTGTTGTTTTTGTTTTA
>NZ_AKIM01000111.1:0-523 GCF_000300695.1 Italian clover phyllody phytoplasma str. MA1 | reverse complement strand
ACTTCTTTTTCTAGACATTTAAATCTCCTTTTGTTTAATTTTTATTTAAATAGAAAAACAACTTTATTCACTTATCACCTACTCTTTCAAGTTATATCGACATTTAATCACTACTAAAACCAATCGTCATGTGAAATCTCATTAAAACTTGATTAACGAAGTTAAATAATTGGTTCGATGCTATCAGTAATCATTTCTTTAATTACCAAAAACAAATGGTTTAACTTAACCTTATTAACCATTATTTTATTAACCATTATTTTATTAACCATTATTTTATTATTCCTACCTCATCTTTTATGTTTAATTGATTTTCTTTTAAAAGCTTTATTTCATACAAACAAATTTATTTGTTATTCATTCAAATATATTATCTCATTCTTTAGAAAAGGTAAATAAACATGCGAATCAAATTATCTCAACGTACTAAAGAATGTGAGCTGTTCCGTTTTTTCATACAACTTTTTATTTTAAAATGACTCTTTAAGGCTAAAAATTAAGAATCCACCTCGTAATTTATTAG
>NZ_AKIM01000110.1:0-634 GCF_000300695.1 Italian clover phyllody phytoplasma str. MA1 | reverse complement strand
GGATATAAATGAATGATTCCTTGGTTTTGAAAATAGAGTAAAATAAGATATTCATTGATTTTACCACGGATCACTTTTTGACTTTGAGAGTGATAGTTGTTATTAGTTAAATATTGATCTAGTAAATGGTGATGATGATTCATATATTCATGAAAATTAAGTGAAAATGATGATTTATGAAAAAGTTTTTTTAAAATATTAACACATTGAGTGTTAATGTTAAGTTGTTTAATGTGGTAAAAATCTTCGTTAATTAACATTTTTTATTTCCTTTCTAAATAAAAAAAAGAACTCGTTTTAAGGTCTTTTCTTCTTAATTTTTTTCGTTTTCCAAGTAATGGTTCCATCAGGTTTGATGGTTTTGATTTTTCCGTTATGGTAATAAAAATAAAGATTACCGTTTTGACATTTTTTCTTAATAACAATAGCCATTATCTTTCTCCTAGATATTTCATAATTTTTTGAATATTGAATGAAATGGGATCACTTCCGTTTAAGATTAATTTCTTAATGTCGTTAGTATAATGAGTTAAATAATGATTGTATCCTTGGCGAACGGTTTGAAAATAAGTTAAGGATTGTTTTTCAATCAGATCTCTTTGGTGATTTTTTTGTTTCTTCTTTCTAGTTCTTC
>NZ_AKIM01000109.1:0-617 GCF_000300695.1 Italian clover phyllody phytoplasma str. MA1 | reverse complement strand
AATATTTTTTTTATGTTATCATATAGTAAATTAATAAATAATTTTTTCTAAAAAGTATTTGTTTTAGAAAAAATTATTTATTGTTATTCGGAACTATTTCGTTGGGGCTCACCCGTAGAGCTAGCCCATTTAATGTGGCCCCATTTTTTAAGACACAAAAATATAGGAGACAAAAATATTCTATGGTATATAAAAAAAGTTTGAAACATAACTCAATAATAAAATACACAAGAAGATTATTTTTAATTTTATTTTTTTTAGTTTTAAACACAGGAAGAACACATTTATTAAATGCTACTAATTACAGCGAAAGCAACAAAAAAGACTTGGAGGAATTAATTGTTAATAAAGAGTTAGATTATATTCAATGCGCCGACCTTAAAAGACCCACAAAAGAAGAAATTTTAAAAGCAGTTCACACCAAAAACCCCAATGTTCCAATTGATGATATTCACATTGAAGTCAAATTTGATGGTTTATGGCCTTACAAACAAGCTTCTATTTTTCCGTCTAATCCGGAGTCTGAAAATAATCCCTACAAAGGACAAGCTGACCTACATTATTTCACTGGTTTTGAATCGGTAGATCTTTCTCAAGTCATCACTTCCGGCGAGATA
>NZ_AKIM01000108.1:0-1567 GCF_000300695.1 Italian clover phyllody phytoplasma str. MA1 | reverse complement strand
CAACCCCAAATATCGTTTTCCTTGTCCCATCCATCAAGGACAAAACCCAACTTGTTGCCATTTAACTTCAGATAATAAAATTCATTGTTGGAAATGTTGTAAAGATTACGATATTATTGATGTTTATATGGAAATAAGAGGAACTAGTTCTTTTGAAGAAGCTATTAAAAGAATTTTGAATTTCATGAAAACCGAAGAGTTCAAAAAATTAACCCAGAAACAAAATTCAATAATTAATACATCATCAATCCCCCTCAAATACCAATACCAACCTAAAAAAACCAACATCATCATCAACGAAAAAGAAATTAATGCCAAAAAAACACGATTATTAAAAGAAATATCACCTTTATTCAACCAAATAAGAGATTATTATCATTATTTATTAACCACTAATCGCAACAATGAATCTCACCCAGGAATAGAATATTTAACGCAAAAAAGAAAATTAACCCTAGAAACCATCAATGAATTTAAACTTGGTTACGCCCCACTATCTAATAAACCCTTATCTTTTCGATTTGTAAATTATTGCAAAAAGAAAAATATTGATACAACAAAACTAGTTGAATATGGCTTTATTAAAGAAAAAATCAATCAAAAAGGCACTAAATACTATCACGATACTTTCCATGGTTCCATAATTATCCCTATCGAAAACGGTTATAATAAAACATTCCATTTTTATCAAAACAACTTTCACGAAGTTTCTTATTTCCAACCAAAATACAAATCCCTAAATAATTTCAGTCAAACACCCACTTTTCATTTCAGCTATCGTTTTTTTGAAGCTTTACCATATATTAAAAAAGTTAAAATAATCATTATTCATGAAGGTTTTTTCGATGTCGTTAGTTGTTGGCAAAACAATATTAAAAACACGGTCGGTCTAATTTGCGTCACTCAATTACTTTCTCAATCTCAACTAGAAATTCTCAAAAAAGAAAATATAAAAGTCATCATTGCCTTAGATAACGACGAAACAGGGCAAAAACGCAGCGAAGCCTTAGGAGAACAACTTAAAGAAGCAAATATTTTATACGAAATTAGACGAATTTTACCACCTTACGACAAAACTTGCAAAGATGTAGATGATTTATTAAGACAATTTGGAAAACAAGCTTACCAAAAATGTTTTTTAGACCCCTATATCACCTATGAAGAGGCCAAAAAGAAAATCATAGTCGATTTAGCCATTCATTTCTTTGGTGAAGACAAAGTAGAAACAATTAGTTAAATTATTATTTTTTTACACTAAATATATGAACTTATATGTATAATAACATTAACACGCCCCTATAAACGCGTATATACCCCCTAAATTTCGCGATTTTATTTTAGCAAATTAGGGGTTTTTTATTTTTATAACAAAAAAACCAAATAAAAGGAGAAAAAAATGAAAAACGACACAAACCAAGAAATTAGAATTGGGGGCTGGAACTCTAAAACCACCCCTAACGATTTAACTCAAATTAAAAACTTTTTAAAAATATTAAAAGAAGATTTAATCAATCTCACTATTATCTCTCATTCTAAAAAGAAAAACACCTATCAAGAAGCTAATTAC
>NZ_AKIM01000107.1:0-1256 GCF_000300695.1 Italian clover phyllody phytoplasma str. MA1 | reverse complement strand
TTTTTTTAGCTCATAAGGGTTATATTTCTATTACTAAATAAAAAGAAATTTATGTTTGAGTATACAGTTCAAGATTTAAGAGAATTTGGGTTTACAGTTAGTGATTTTATTACTTCTGGTTATACAGTTCAAGAATTGATAAATATTGGATATACAGATAAAGAATTAAGAAATTTTAATTTATATTTGAAATAAAAAGGAGAAAAAACAATGACTTTAAGACAGTTATTAACACTTATTGCTTTAAGTGGAATATGTGTGTTTATCTTGTATAAATTTGGTTTTATCGTGCCTGATAGTACTAAAATAACATGGTTGAAATAAGCAATATTTTTAAATATTGCTTATTTTCATAAAGGATTTTATAATGAGAAATAATAATAATTTATTAGATAATTTTATTTGTTTATTGATGGGTTCTATTGTTGGTATTTTTATATATGTTAATTTTTTTCTTGTAAGAAAAATTCCAATTGAGGAAAATAATAATTTAGTTTTGTTCAACAAGAAGAATTAATATTAGAAGTAAAAAACAGTCTTCTTGATTATAACGATAATAATTATTTATATAAAAAAGATATTGTAAAAATAATTAATAAAATTATGGAAAGGTTAAAAGAAGAAAAATGATTAATAAAGTAATTTTAGTAGGTAGAATTACCAAAAATCCAGAATTACATTTCGTTAATGGCAATATTCCTTTAGTACGTTTTGTTTTAGCTGTAAATAGGAATTTTACTAATGATAAAGGTGATAAAGAAGCAGATTTTATTTCTTGTGCTGTTTGGAATAAACAAGCAGAGAATTTAGTTAAATATGTTGTTAAAGGTTCTTTAATTGGCGTTGAAGGTCGAATTAAAGTTAATGTTATTGATAAAGATAAAAAAGAAAAAAAATTTATTACACAAGTAGAATGTCAATCTATTCAATATTTAGATTTTAAAAAAGAAAAATAAGGAGAAAAATAATTAAAGGTTATGCAACAAATAATGATTAATATTTTTACATATATAATTTTTTCATTAGGATTTGGTTTTGTTTATTTTATTGTTAGTTTTTCGGTCATAAATTCAATTAAAAAATATAAAAAAGATGGTCATACAGCTAGACGATTAATATATGATGGATATAAAATTAGAGATTTAAAAAAAGCTGGATTTACAGCTAAAGATTTTAAAGATTCTGGTTTTTTATCTTATGAATTAGAAGCTGCCAGATTTACAGCTAAGGGGAATTATTAGATGCTGGGTATACAG
>NZ_AKIM01000106.1:0-2706 GCF_000300695.1 Italian clover phyllody phytoplasma str. MA1 | reverse complement strand
TCTTGGTTTGTGATTAAAGATTAATCTAATTCTTTTGGTTTTTTAGGTGGTCGGGTTGTGTCTAAAAATTGATAATAAGTTCTTGTTTGCCAACGATCACCACCTGAAGAACAATCGTTGCCGTCGATATACCAATTGTCAAAAAAGATTCCTCCTTCATATCTATAATAATGAGTATTACCATTTTCATCATAAAGGGTTCTAGATGAACGACCTAATTTGTTTCTAATTGTTTCTCCTTGGTAGGTACAGCCATATTTGATATAACATTGGTTTAACCATGCAATATAATCTTTTTGGTAGTCCATTAAAATATCTCTTTTTGGTTTTGTATCTTGACAAGTAATCCGATATATTTTATCTTCAGTTTCAAAATTATTTTCTAATAAATTAATAGCATATGAAATATTAATTTCTTTATAAGCGGGTTCGGTAATAGTTATAGGACTATTGCCGCTTTTAGATTCTCTGTTATATTCTCCTTCATAAGCATATAAATTGTTGGCTCTTTTCCAATCACGAATAGTTTCGTAGGGGTTAAGAGAGTCTGGGAGATTAATGTGGATTGCTCTTTTTATAGTGTTGAAGATGAAAAGATAGATGTTTTTAGCGCCATTAAAAAGTTTTAAGAGATCTTGGATATTTCCCTGTTGAGGGTCCATAATACGAATTCCATCATCAAAGTAAATAGCATCTATTTGAATATCATGGAAAGTTTCTTGAGGCAAAGGCAACACTAAACCAGTATTAGGTGTGACGTTGTAACAACCTAATTTGATGAGTTTAGGTTGTTTGATGATGTTCTTTTGTATTAAATAATGATTGATTACTTCTTCTTTGTTTTGATCATTGAAGATGTTGCTAACTACTAAATTTATTTGAGGTTGGATTTCTTGAGATTTTTGTTTGGCGTCCCAGAAGACAAAGACTTCTTCGATGGCAATTTCGTATTTGAGAAGGTCTTCTAAGGTGTATTTGTTATCTGCATAGGGGTATTCTATTTTAAAAGGATTTAAACGTGGTTTAAAATAGACTCCTAAAAGGCCTGAAGGAGGGTTTTTTAGGTACCAATAGAGTTGGGTATGATTATAAGCGTTATAACTAGGTATGCTTAATACATAATTGCATTGAAGATTAAAATAGTTTAAGATGTTAGGGATATCTCCTCTATCTAGAACGTTCATATCGTGTCTTTTCATTTTTGGTTGGGTGTTTAACCATTCTTGTTGAAGGGTTTGGTAGTCGGCGAGTTTGATTTTAGATTTTGTTTGTTTGTGAAAATAGTTATAGGCGAAAATAGGTTTAATGAATAAAATAGTGATTAATAAAGAAATGATTAAGAAAATTTTTTTAGGGTTTTGGTTTTAGTCATGGTTTGTTTTCCTCCTTTTGTTTTTTGATTTAATGGCCTTGCCAGTTGTGTGTTGTTGTTTGGGTAAAAGAAAAAAGGAACCTTCGCGGACTTTTTTTTGGTTACTTTATTGTTGGAATTTTTAATATAAAAATAATAATCTCTAAATTGCAAAAATAAAATCGCAAATTTTATTCGTTATTAAAGCAAATTGAGACAATCAAGTATTATTATAACCAAATTAAATTTGAAGAATGATAAGATATTTTAGAAAATATAATAAAAAAGATAAGCTTGCAAATTTATCTTAATAGTAATATTATTCAAATAATTTATTTTTTCTTTGTATTTCCTTTATGGTTTGGATCATAGGCAATAACAACAAAATGTTTGCCAACAGTTATACCATAAACACGTTCTTTCAAATTAAGAGCTATTTGATAAATAGGTTCATCTTCAGAAAGTATAACAGTACGTTCGAACCCTTTTTTAGAAAGGTTGCCTTTTGGGACTGAATGATATCTAGGTCCTTTATTATACGATTCTTTCATTTGTTGCCATGTATACTCAATATATTTATTTAATGGAATGATAACTTTGTTTAAAACTTGCGCAAATTCTTTTATTTTTTTAAAACTTGAAATATCTGTTAAAGTTTGATCAAATCGATAACGAAAAAGATTATTAACTGTTTAAACCATATTAATAAATGTGTTTAGCATTTTTAGAAAAATATTCTAAAATATCTTTATTTTTAATAATGTTTTTAGACCAATTAGAATTTTTATAATATACATTTTTCCACGGGTCTTCTTCGTGAGTTTGTTGAGATAAAAAATAGGCTTCTTTATCGCCATATAATGAAATAATATCATCAAGAAATTGTTTTTGCGTGGCATTTATTTTAGTTATATCTCCCATTGATAAAGAATCGGGTTTTAATGGTTTATAAGTAAATTCTTTTAGTTGTGTACACAATTCAGGGAAAACAGGGCCGTAAATCCAAGCTTGGATTTGTTCTTTTAAAAGGGGTTTTTTAGTCTGTACTAAATGTTTTGCATGAGCGTAATAAATCATTTTATTTAGCTTCATTTTAGTAGTTGAATGAGGATTGTTTTTAACAATATAAAGAGCAACATCAAAAACATTAACTTTTTCTTTATTTAACATATTTAAACCGCCTTTTTTCTTTTTAGAGTTTATTGTATTATATAATAATTTTAATTGTTTTTCAAGAGAAAGTATTTTTTGTTGCATTTGTTTTTTAATCATAATTGGTTTTTCTCCTTATGTTTTGGTTTTTTTATTTGTTTAATGGTCTTACCATTAATAAGTTGTTAAATAAAAAAGACCCT
>NZ_AKIM01000105.1:0-1264 GCF_000300695.1 Italian clover phyllody phytoplasma str. MA1 | reverse complement strand
TTTTTAGTCTTTGAAAAGAAAAAAAGACTAACTTAATAGTTAGTCTTAAAGAATTTTTAAAAAATAAAAAGTGTCTAAAGTTTTGGAACAGTTCAGTATTATCTAAATCAAATTATGCTTTTACTCCTAATGATTATACTAAAGATTCTTCTTTGCAACATCCGCAAAAAGGATGGAAACATGAAGGAGGGAATACTTTTTCTTCCGATGCTAGATCTTTTCGAGGAATACATGGTTTAGATACGGCTCCTTGTAAATCTTATCAAGAATTTTTAAATAATAAGCAATTAGCAAAAGATGGAGCTTTGTTTGCATTGAGTTTTTTTCCTATTGCTGGTAATGTTGCAGGTGCAATAGATTTTGTAACAGATGTTAGCGGTTTGCAAGATACATTTTTAAACGACAAAGAACAACGTATTGCTATGATAAATGAAATGGTAGAAGAATATTTTAAAGAATATCCAGAAAAATGTTTTTTCTTTTTTGATTTAAATGATTTAGATAATTTAAAAGATGTAGATATTGCTTTTTGTGATTTTGATATGTTTTCTCTTGATCTAGAAAATTTTTTAAATAATTGGGTTAGAATAAGTGATAATACTAAGGATAGACTAATGAAAGATAAAATTAAAAAAAAAAGTAATGAAAAAAACAAATCATAAAATAGGTCATAAAATAGCTCAAACTGCTTTAAAAAAAGCGTCTAAAAGAACCTTAGGAAGATTTATGGGAAAATTTTTTGTTCCAGGATCGGTAAATGCTTATGATAAAGCAGAACAAATATATGAATCTGAAAGCAATATTAAGAAAAGAATTAAATTTGACATTAAAAATAATAATAATGAAAAAACATTCGGATTCGCTATCCATTTTCCTTCAGATAAAGAAATAGAGATTTATGAAATAATAAAAAAATAGTGATAATAAACAATATTCAAGATTAGTTGAAAAAGCTAATATTTATAATTCACATCATATGTTAATCAACATTTTAACTGTTAAGCAATCTGATGGCTCTCCTAAAAATATACCTATTTATTGTGGTAAATTAAAGATTTAAGTTTTTTCATCATAAAATTACAATTTTTTTCATCATAAAATTACAATTAATATTTTTTGATTTTTATTAATCAAATAAATATCATATTATTTAAAATATAAAAAAATAATAAGAATAAGGTGGTGTTTTGATGAATTTTTTTGAATATTTATTAAACCCTTCTAAAAGAATTAGAAAATTATTAAAAAATAATAATGAAGATAT
>NZ_AKIM01000104.1:0-2513 GCF_000300695.1 Italian clover phyllody phytoplasma str. MA1 | reverse complement strand
TTGTTTTAATACGGATAGATTAATTGCGTTTTATTCAGCGATTTGTGTTTGCTGTTTTATTTACAATCAGCCCCCGTCCAAACCGTACGAGCAAGTTTCCAAGCATACGGCTTTCCATAATTTATTCTCTTTCGAGAACTAATTTTGCCTTACGGCTGATTAGCTATTTATTCTTTTTTGTTCTTTTATTTTTGTTATTTAATCTGATATCATGCATTTGTTGGTCCGTAATATTTCTATGACAATCTATGCATAACACTTTTGTACTCTTATTCATCACGCTTTTGCGGTTTTCATTGCGAACCGTACCAATGTGATGGATTTGAAGTTGGGTTGTTTTGCCGCATTTTTCACATATTTCCGCTTTGAGGCGGTCTGTTAGATTCGTACGACCTTGGAATAGATAAGGATTGATGGTGATATCGGGATTTTCCTTATAATTACGCATTTTCTTAATTTTATCCCAAGGGTAAACAGTCCATGACTCATATCTGGTTTTCTCTTTGTTTAAATAAGGAATTGACCAAGTTGAGCTACGATTAAACTTTTTTCGCACTTTGGCAATTGTCGTTTTGCGTTTTCTTGCCAAGGTTTTCAAACAACTATATTCAGCTAGATAGGTTAGATGGGTTAATGCATTTAGATTGTTAGCTAAACAAAAGTATTGGATGATTCCACGTACGATTGTTTTATAAGTGCGTATTATTTCTAATTCGTCCCTACTCGCTAATGTTTCATCATGCTTAATCTTTCCTCTTTTTAACCAATTGTATTCATATCCATATTCTTTGGCTTTTGCTTTGGGAACTTGGATTTGTACCCGACCGTTTAGGGATTTTTTGTGGGTTTTTTTGGTGAGTTTACTACTGGTTGGTTTTACCTTAACCATGTAGGATAGAAACCTTGTGCCCTTATTGGCTTTTACAATTTTTGATTTATCTTTACTAATTGTTAGTTTTAAATCTTGTTCTAGCCATTGAGTCACTTGGTTTTTAATAGTTTCAGCTTTGTCATATTTTCCTTTAATTCCTATGATAAAATCATCGGCATATCGGATATATTCAACTCTTGTTTTTGGATTTAGGTTAATTTGTCTATCAATCCCCAGTTTATGATGCATTCCTTGATGGTATGCTTTTCCATATCCTGGGTTTGCTTTCCTTATTGGTGTTCCTTCTTTAATTAGTTCATCCATTTTGATGTCAATGTAATGTAAATATACATTGGCAAGCAATGGGGAAATGATTCCTCCTTGTGGAGAACCAGATAAAGATTCGTATTTGATGCCATCTTTCATGAACCCAGCTTTTAACCATTTATTAATGGTTGAAAGAGTTTTATTCTTACGTATAAACTTCCTCAAGGTTTTCATAAGAGTTTCATGATTGATTGTGTCAAAATAACCTTTAAGGTCAATTTTGATGATATAATCAATTCCTTGAAATCTTTGTTTGACGCGTTTGATTGCATCAAGACAGGATTTTTTGGTTCTAAATCCAAAACTCCATTCTAAGAATTGATTTTCAAAATAAGGAGTTAAGAGTTGTTCAAGGCTTTTTTGGACTATTCTATCTTTTATGGTAGGTATTCCAAGAGGTCTAACCTTATCGTTGTCTTTGGGAATGAATATTCTTTTAACAGGCTTTGGATTGTACTTGTTATTGATGTATTCCTTGTGATATCTTTCTAATTTTTTAAGATTGAGACTGTCAATTGAATTACCATCAATTCCAGGTGTACCCGCGCCTTTGTTGGTTGCAATTTTGTTAAATGCAATTAATGTGTTATGTAGATTATTCATTCCTTGCTGTAATTCTCTTTTTAGAGGATAGTTATTTGTAGAACAATATAGAATCTTATTCAATGTTCGCGAAAGCTTAGTTTCATCTGAAACAGTTGTTGACATATTTATCAACTCCTTCCTTGATTACAGTGAATAAATAGTAAATTACTAGCTACTTTCGCCTTGTAAAGGTTATTAACCTTCGCCCTGGTGGGTCATTGTGTTAGCATATTCCAATGCTAACTTTGAATTATCCACGACTATTAAATAGCTTCTTTATCCTTGAGCGTCTTGGCATTTATTCCTTGACTTGTTAATTAAATAACTAGCTTTTAGGATTCTCCAAGTTACTCTAAATATCTACCTTTGTCCATTAGGTGAAGTAACCGCTTATGTTTTTTTGTCTTTCCTGACTGTCGGTGAGATTCCAGGTTTTCTTTATTGATAAACTATCCACTACAAGCGTTATATATTGATAGACTCTGGACTATACGGTTTCGGTAGTTTGCGTACTAGGTTAACAAATTACATCTGCTTTTCTTCTTAGACCATTTCAGGCTTATCCATGGGACAATTTGGTGGCGGTATCATCTTGACTAACTACTTCGTCTCAATCCGCTTTTATGGTCTGCTGTAATCCATTATTCTTTCGTTTAACGGACCGACCATATCCATTCAGTGTTTATCGCACTGGTTATTGGTTAGATAACACGATATTTAGGCATCTTTG
>NZ_AKIM01000103.1:0-3232 GCF_000300695.1 Italian clover phyllody phytoplasma str. MA1 | reverse complement strand
TTAAGCGGATTAGAAGCTAGTTTAGAAATCGCCAATGTGGTAAACCAATTCAAAACCGAAATGACCTCTTTTGAAAATAATCCTGAAAAACCTATTTTCATTATTGGCGCTACAAACCATATCGCCCAAATCGATGAAGCTATCAAATCAAGATTCACTTATAACATCGAAGTTAAACCAGGCAATAAAGAAGAAAGAAAAGTCTTCTTAGAATTCTTAATCAAGAAACGTAAAAACCCTTACAGTGAAGAAGCAAAACAATATTTATATGAAGTAATTAATGAAGCTTTAGAAAGATTACCAGTTAACCAAGAATTCAAAAAAGCTAATCGTACTTTAGAAAACCTATTAAAAACAACAGTAGCAACCTTCGCTAAAAACCGAGGCCAAGCACAAACACGAAGAAACCAAATCAATCAAGAAGATTTAAAACAAGCTTACAAAATGATAATCTCACAAGATGACACCATTTTAAACACTATCGAACAAGAAATTAAAGCGAAAGGAGGTAAATAATTATGAAAACACCTTTAGACTTAATTAAAACTTATCTAACCTTTAAATCTTATTTCACTTGGTTTTTAATGGCTTCCGCCATCTTTGGCATCGTCCTTTTCTTTAAAAGAAAACTTTCCACCAAACAAACAACATACAAAAACCATACATGGAAAGGCTATTTAACTTATTTTTTAATTATTATTTGTATTTTAAGTTTCATTTACTTATGTTTCTTTCATAAACCAAAAGAACCATCTAGTAAATACGCAGGCCAATTAGCCCAAGAAATTGATAAAGCCATTGACAAGTACGATGAAGTCATCAACAATTACCAAGGACTAAAAGATAATTGGGAACAAGAATTAACCAAAGTAGAGGTCGAATTAAAAACACTCTATGAAGAACAAAAACTAACCCAAGAACAAAAAGCTAAAATCAAAGAATTAATAAACCAAACAGAAACAAAGATTAACGAAATCAAAACTAAAAAACAAGAAACTGAAAATAATATCAATATCTTAAAAGAACAATTAAAACAAAAAGAAAAAGCATTAGCCAACAAAGAAAAAGAAATAAAACTAACAGAAAAACAAATCGCGGAATCCACTGATTTAACTGAAAAAGAAAAATTACGCACTAAATTAGATATCCTTTATGATGAAAAAATCAAATTAGTTAAGCAAATTACTGAAATCAAAAGTCAAATAGGATTATTAGAAAACGAAATTGAAGGATTGAACAATATGCTCCGACGCGCCGAAGATTACAAAAAACTATTAGAAGAACGATACGAAGGTTTAACAAAAGGAGAAAAAGCATTATTCAACCAAATAAAATCTGTAGAACAACGCCGCACCAAAATCCAAAACAACATCAACCAAGTCAATGAAAAACTCGAAAAAATAGAGGCCGAACGAGAATTATATCAAGCTTTAAAAGAAAAATATAAAGCCATGCATGTTCGTATGGAAACCTACAAAAAAGAAAATTCCTTTTCCTTTGGTAATGCATGTAAAATGGGTTTCAAAACCTTTGACAAAGTAACTGACTTAATCCCTGCCAAATATGGTATGAAAATCATAGGCAAATCGCTTACTTTCACACGTAAATTCTCTCAAGGAATGACAAAAACAACTATGGTCCTTCACGAAGGACACCGTTTATGGCATATGTACAACGAAGTAGTGAATGAAAACAAAGAATCACTCCCAATGATTACCAAAGAAGCCTTAGAAATGTATACCAAAGATATCGACCGCGACCTAGCCAAACTCGACGCTGACTACAAAGACCAAGAAAAGAAAATAGAAGAATATAAACATAAATTACAATCTGATGAAATTAAGAAAGAATACGGAGAATCAAGGAAAATAGTTCAACAAATTGAAACTCAAGAAAAATCCGTTATCAACGAATACGAAAAAATAACTATAGAACTAAAAAACAAAAGAGATCAATTAGATAAAGAAACCAAAAAAGAAGAAACAAAAATAACACAAATAGAACAACTAGAAATAAAATTAGAACCCATCAACGAAGAAATAAATACCATCAAAGAAGAACTAAAACTTCAAAACCCTAACTACGCAAAAGTCCAAAAAAGAATTAAACAAACTAATCAAAACAAAATCCCTGAATTAATAACTATCCCAGCGTAAAAAACTTTTTCTTTAAAATTAACACAATAAAAATGTATAATAGTAGTAATGAATTTCTTTAAAAGATAATATCAATTCCTACTATTATCGGAAAGGCTATGAAATGATGAACTTTTTTAAAAAACATTGGATCGTTATTTTAATTATTACTCTTTTATTTATTTCTGCTATTATTGGTTTTTTTGAAGGTCTTTACGAAACCAAACAAGAACAAAAAAAATATCAAATTATCATGAAGAGTTGGATAATGAACAAAAACCAAATAAACCTTCAAGAACTAAACGCGAAATAGAAACTCCAAAACCTAAAATTAAAATAACACAAGAAAAATATGATAAAATTAAATCTTACATCTTATCAGAAAACGAAGTTTTAACCTTAAATATCCCAGAACAAGAAAAAAATGAAATTGAAAAAACGAAAAATAGTTTAAAAAAGTGTTTAAATTATTTAAATGAAGATCAAAAAGGAATCGACGAATCCCAAAAAGAATGCGACGGTTATAATAAACAAATAAGTGAACTTGATCCGCAAAAGGACAAAAACAAAATTGAAGGATTGAACAATATGCTCCGACGCGCCGAAGATTACAAAAAACTATTAGAAGAACGATATAAAGATGTCGAAACAGAATATAAAAAATCAATTATTTTATCCTCCCTCAATTCCCTCTACGAAATCACCTCAGCTGAGGAATAAAAAAAATAAAAGGGATTGTGTGTTTTAATGAATTTATCATTTCTTGATTTTCTTAAATCAATATATTTGTTAATTAAAATAATTTTATTTGCGATCAATTTTTCTTCTATTTTATTTAATTTTTTGATACCATACTTTTATATAGTTTTTAAAAATTATAAAAAATGTAAATTAAAAAATAAAAACATATCAGTTAATATTAATCATAAAGAAAAAAAATGTTTTGTTCATTTTTGGACTTCTATTCATGCTGGTTTAATTTTAATGATTTTATTAATTGATAATTTTAAAGAAATTTTAAATAAAATATCTTAAAAAATAATTTAACATAAATATCTTATATTTTACAAAGACCCTCTAGGGTCTTTTTTATTTAA
>NZ_AKIM01000102.1:0-1719 GCF_000300695.1 Italian clover phyllody phytoplasma str. MA1 | reverse complement strand
AGATGCACGCGCTGAAGCACTTATTTAGAGTTATAATAGTTGATATATTTAAAAAAATTAAGGAGCTTTGTTAATTAAGTTTTTTTAATTAACCATTTTTGATTATAAAAACGTTTAAATTCTTGAAAATACTCTTTTAAATTGCTAAATTAATATTAGTTCATCTAATTATAATTGAGACAACTAGTACGAGAGATACTAATTAAAAACTTTTTTTGTAAATTTTGTTACCAAAGATAATCATTATAATCAGAAACCTTGTTCGGAATTATTAAAAAATTTTAAAACATTATATATTTTGTTTAAATTTTTCATGTATTTTATTAATTTTTTTTTTCATACTCGCTGTGTAATTTAGGTATATAATAAATCAATTCTTTTATTTCTTGTGGTAAATATTGTTGATTAACATAATCATTTGGAAAATTATGAGAATATTTATAATCAAAACCAATACCTAATTTACTTGCTGAATTATAACTAGTATCTTGTAAATGTTTTGGTATATTAAAAACATTACCTTGCAGAACATCTTCATAAGCTTTATTAGTCGCTAAATAAGCACTATTTGATTTTTCACTTAAACACATTTCAATAATTGCCAATCCTAAAGGAATACGTCCTTCTGATAAACCAATTTGACGAAAAGCATCAATTGCTGTTTTTACATGTATAATAATCATTGGATTAGCTAATCCAATATCTTCATAAGCGGTAATTAACATTCTTCTTATTAACGCTTCATGAACACCACTTGCTAATAATCTTGCAAAATAATGTAAAGCTGCATCAACATCACTACCTCTAATAGATTTTTGTAATGCTGACTTTAAATTGTGATGCTCATCGTTATCTTTAAAATTTATTAAATTAGCTGATGAAGAAATTTTTTTAATAATTTTTTTTGTAATTTCTTCTCCAGGATATAAATGTAAACACAATTCTAACATATTAATGGCAATACGTAAATCCCCGCTAGACAATTGACAAATCAATAATAAAGCATCTTGTAGAATATTTAATGGTAATTTTTTATTAACGATTAACTTATTTAATCCTGTTAACATTTCTTCGGTCGTAATTCTTTCTAATTTAATGATGTTAACTCTTGAACGAATACTCGGATTAATTACAAAATATGGGTTTTCAGTAGTGCAAGCAAACATAATTAAATGACCGTTTTCTAAGTATTGCAATAAAATATCTTGACGATCTTTATTCATTCTATGGATTTCTTCTATAATAAGAATAAATTTTTTAAAATTTAATGCTTGTTGAATAATTTTTTCTAACTTAGATTTTTTATCAATTGCAGCATTAAAAATATCATACTTAATTTGTAAATCATTAGCTAATACCTGGGCAAGGCTACTTTTTCCAATACCTGGAACACCATAAAAAATTAAAGAACTAGCGTAATTATTTTTTAACATTCTCGAAATAATACCATTTTGATCATTAATAAGATGACTTTGTCCAATGATATCAGTTATTGTTGACGGACGCAAAGCAAATGCTAATGGTTTTTTAAACATTTTTTCTTTCCTTTGTATATTTAGATTTTAATTAATTTTTTTTTATAAGTATATTTTATCAAATTTTAATATTAATATTGTAATATCTTTTTTAATTTATTGCAATCATTAAATCAACTTTAATTTTTAAATTAATTGCCTTCCCAAGTATTGAATATTATGTATTAAACAAAAAGAAGAACGC
>NZ_AKIM01000101.1:0-2981 GCF_000300695.1 Italian clover phyllody phytoplasma str. MA1 | reverse complement strand
AATATTTTTTTTATGTTATCATATAGTAAATTAATAAATAATTTTTTCTAAAAAGTATTTGTTTTAGAAAAATTAGTTGTTGTCATTCGGAACTATTTCGTTGAGGCTCACCCGTTATACTTTTGATCGTTATCATACAAAACTAAAAAAAGACGTTTCTGAAATATATAATGATTTATCGGTTGTAGTGGTGACGAAAGAAGTGTTTGTTTGCCAAAAAGAATTTTATAAGGCGGAAGCAGTAGTTCAAGGTTCTGATTGTCCTCCTTATTTAGCTATTATGAAATGGCAAGGTTCTTCTTCTCAAGAAGCTCCTTTATCTTTTGTAGGCAAAGGGGTAGTTTTTGATTCTGGTGGTATTTCCATTAAACCTTCTGGCGGTATGGAAGATATGAAAGGCGATATGGCCGGAGCTGCTATAGTAGTAGGCTTAATGCATACTTTAGCCGCTCGCAAAGCGCAAGTTAATGTTGTCGCAGTAGTTGTTTTAGTGGAAAATATGCCAAGTGGCAAAGCTCAAAGACCTGGCGATATTGTTACTTCTATGTCCGGTCAAACTATTGAGGTGATCAATACTGATGCTGAAGGAAGAATGGTATTGGCTGATGCTCTTTATTATACTAAAAATCATGTAAAACCTCAATTAATCGTTGATTTAGCTACTTTAACAGGCGCTATTATGGTTGCTTTAGAGGAAGAACATGCTGGTTTATTCTCTAATAATGATGATTTAGCAAAAAAATTACTTTCCTCCGGACAAATAACTGGCGAAAAATTATGGTTAATGCCCCTTTCTGAAGAATACGACCGTTTAATTGATAGTAAATTTGCTGATATGAGAAATTCTTCAGGCAGATTAGCAGGTTCAATCACAGCTGCTCAATTTTTAAAACGTTTTGTGGGCGAAGATACTCCTTGGGCTCATATTGATGTTGCGGGTGTATCTTTTAACGATAAAGTTAGCACAGTTAATAACAGTTGGTCCACTGGTTTTGGCGTTCGTCTTTTAAACCAATTAGTGGCTAATTATTACGAAAAGAAATAAATTAACGCTATTATAAAAAAAAATAATCATAAACTTTTTTATCACTCTTTTAGGATTTAGGATGCTTTTCTTTCTTCCAAGTTTTTCCAAACCACTCATAAGAGCGGTTTTTTCTTTACCATAAGAAACGGAGGCAAACGCTGTTAAGCGCCTATTATCTAGGAAATAAATCCATCTCTCTTTTTAACTCCTTGCTTAATAACTAATTTTAATTTATTAAAGTTCAGATGGATTTTTTAATTTTTCTTTCATAAAATGTTTATAATAAAAGCGGTTGTTTTTTAATTTAAATTAAAATGGAAAAAGAGGTGATTTTATAATTGTTGTTTTTTAAATTTTAAAAAATGTTTATTAAAAAAATTATGCGTTTACAGAATAAGGGGAAAAAGATTCATTTTTAAAAAAATTATTTTAGCAAACTTTCTTTCTTTTTTTGTTCTCATCCAATTAATTAAAAAACATTGTTTTAGAATAAAAATTAACTTTATAAGAAAAAATTATGGACACAAATCAAAAATCTTTACTTTTACACGAAAAAAACAAAGGTAAATTGGCTGCTAAAGTTAAAACAGAAGTTAATAATTTTGATGATTTATCTTTAGTATATACTCCTGGAGTTGCTGAACCTTGTCGTAAGATTCAACAAAACCCCGAAGACCTTTATAAATACACCATGAAATTTAACACAGTAGCTGTTATTACTAACGGTACGGCTGTTTTAGGCTTAGGAGATATCGGTTCTAAAGCTTCTATTCCGGTAATGGAAGGAAAATCTATTTTATTTAAAAGATTTGCCGATATAGACTCTTTTCCGATCGTTATAGATTCCAAAGATCCTGAAGAAATAGTAAATATTATTGCTAAAATTTCTGATGTTTTTGGAGCGATTAATTTAGAAGATATTAAAGCGCCTGAATGTTTCCAAATTGAAGAAGCTTTAAAAACGAAATTATCTATTCCTGTTTTTCATGATGATCAACACGGAACAGCTATCGTTGTAGCTTCTGGTTTAATTAACGCTTTAAGAGTAGTTAATAAAAAATTAGAAGACATTAGAGTGTTAATTTGTGGTACAGGTTCAGCTGGCATTGCGGTAGCTAAAATGTTGCTGAACTTAAAAGTTAAAGACATTGTTTTATACGATAAAAAAGGTGTTATCCTTCATGATAGCGATTGGACTAACCAAGAACAAAAGAAAATGTCTTTATTAACTAATAAAAACCAAGAAGACGGCGCTTTAAGTGATGTTATTAAAAATAAAGACGTTTTCATTGGCGTTTCTGGACCTAACATTCTTAATAGTGAAATGGTTTCCACTATGGCTAAAGATGCTATTGTTTTTGCTTTAGCAAACCCAAATCCGGAAATTTTACCTGAAGAAGCTAAAAAAGGTGGAGCAAGAGTTATCGCTACTGGTAGATCCGATTATCCTAACCAAGTTAATAACTGTTTAGCTTTCCCTGGTGTATTTAGAGGAGCTCTTGATTATAAAGCGACTCAAATTAACGAAGAGATGAAAGTAGCTGCGGTTTATGCTTTAGCTAGTGTTATTCCTGCTAACGAATTAAACGAAAATAATATTATCCCTGGCGTGTTTAACGAACAAATTGTTGCTTCTATTTCTAAAGCGGTTGGAGAAGCAGCTGTTAAAACAGGCGCAGTAAGAAAATAAAATTTATTTAATGATATTTTATTATCTAATTAAAAAAGTTAAGAAAGGAATAATATTGAGAACAATAAAAATAGTATATTCGATATTTACCTCTTAGTGAGATCGATTGTTTGGACTCCTATTCAAAGAAAATAAACAAATAACTAACTAAACCACTTAATGTGGTTTTTTTATTTTGCGCTGTTCCGTTTTTTTAGACAACTTTTGTCTTTAAAATTATTCTTTAAAACTTAAAATTAAGTGATAATTTAATATCTTTTCAAA
>NZ_AKIM01000100.1:0-14179 GCF_000300695.1 Italian clover phyllody phytoplasma str. MA1 | reverse complement strand
TTTTTTAGTCTTAGAAAAGAAAAAAAGACTAACTTAATAGTTAGTCTTAAAGAATTTTTAAAAAATAAAAAGTGTCTAAAGTTTTGGAACACCTCATTTATACCTTGCAGCGAATTTTTTCATTTCTTTTTTCAAAATAAAAATAAATAAATTATTTTTTTTGCTGAATTTTATCATTTAACATCGAAACAAATTCTGCCACAGAAACGTTATTTTGTTTATTATCTCCGTATTCTCGATAAGTCAAACGATTGCTAGTTAACTCTTGATCGCCAATAACAATTTGGAAAGGAATTTTGGCTTTTTGAGATTCTCTAATTTTATATCCTAAAGTAGCTTCTTTATTGTTAATTTCTACTCTTAAATTATGTTTCAATAAAATTTCTTGTATTTTTTTAGTATGTTCTAAATGTAATTGAGCGTTAACAGGTATTAAAACAACTTGTAAAGGGGTTAACCATAAAGGAAAAACACCTTTATTTTGTTCAATTAAATAAGCTAAAAAGCGTTCTACTGTGGAAATAACTGCTCTATGGATCACGATAGGAGCATGTTCTTTACTATCTTCACCAATATAAGTTAAGTTAAATCTTTGCGGTAACAGAAAATCTAATTGAATAGTGGATAAAGTTTCCTCATTGCCTAAAGCGGTTAAAACTTGGACATCTAATTTAGGACCATAAAAAGCAGCATCGCCTTTTTGTTCTTTATATTTGATATTTAAACCATTTAAAATTTCTTTTAAGATAGATTCAGATTTATACCACATATTATCATCATCAAAATATTTATCTTTATTTTCTGGATCTCTGGTGCTTAAATTGAAAAAATAATCCGTAATATTAAAATCTTTATAAACTTCAAAAATTAAATTCATAATTTTAACAAATTCGGTTTTAATTTGTTCTTGAGTGATAAAGATATGAGCGTCATTTAAGGTCATTTCTCTTACTCTTTGCAAACCTGAAACAGCTCCAGAATGTTCGTATCTATGCATCATTCCTAATTCAGCGATTTTAAGAGGCAAATCTTTATAACTACGTAATTGTTGTTTAAAAATCATCATATGATGAGGACAATTCATCGGTCTTAAAACCATTTTTTCTTCTTTTTTTAATTCCATAATAGGGAACATATTATCTTTATAAAGCTCTAAATGTCCTGATTCTTCGTATAATTTAGTATTAGCTATAATAGGAGTATAAACGTGTTGATAACCATAAGATAATTCTTTATCCACAATATATCTTTCTAAAATACGACGTATAGTAGCGCCTTTAGGCAACCAAAAAGGTAAACCCGTTCCCACTTCCGGAGACAACATAAAGTAATTTTGTTCTTTATTGATGTTTTTGTGGTCTCTTTGTTTTCTTTCTAATAATAAATTTAAATAATTTTTCAAATCTAGCCTGTTAAAGAAAGAAATACCATAAATTCTTGTTAAAGCTTTGTTTTTAACACTACCTTGAAAATAGGAACCAGATGTTTTTAACAATTTAAAATGTTTGATAAATTTAGTATTAGTTAGATGGATGCCGCGACAAAGATCAATAAATTCACCTTGAGTATAAACGCTTAAAATAGGGTCTTTAATATTTTTTAATATAGTTTGTTTATAAATATTATCAGCAAATAACTTTTCTGCTTCTTCGTAGCTAACTTCTTTTCTCACAATAGCTAATTTTTCTTGTGAAATAGTTTGCATCATTTTTTCGATTTTCGCAAAATCATTCTCCGAAACGACTGAATTTTGAAAATCGATATCATAATAAAAACCTTCTTTAATAGTTGGACCGACAACAAAAAGAGCTTCAGGATAAAGCCTTTTAATCGCTTGGGCCATTAAATGAGCGGTACTATGGTTTAAAATTTCCAAACTTTTTTCATGCTTTTCTATAATGATTTCTAAAGTGCCATCTTCTTCTAAAGGACGGTCCAACTCGATCGTTTTTTCGTTAAATAAAGCGGCTATTGGTTTAGTAGAAAAATTTAAATTTTGTTTTTGAATGATTTCAACAGGAGTAATTCCTTTAGAAAAAGATTCTATTACATTATTATTAAAATGTATTTTAATCATAAAGCTAAAGCCTAGTAGTCCTTTCTTTTATTCAATACTATAAATTATACATAAAAACCTATTTAAAAGAACTATTTTCCTAAACAAAAATTAGAAAATAATTCATCCATTAAGGCTTCATTAATATTGTTTCCTACAATAGATCCTAAAGCCTCATAAGCTTCTTTTAAAGAAATAATATGAATATCTATCGGAATTTGTTGATCAATATCTATAATAACATTTTTTAAAGCTTGCAAAGTATTTTTCATTTGTTGGATATGTCTAGAATTAGATAAATAATTAAAGTTTTTTTCTTCAATCAGGTCTAATTGAAAAATTTTTAAAATTTTATCTTTGAGCTGTTCAATCCCTTCTTTGGTGATGTTAGAAATAAAAACAATTTCTTCTTCTAAAAAAGAAAAATTCATTTCAGAAGGTAAATCGGATTTACTACCGATTAAAATACGTGGATGGTTTTTAGTCGTTTCTAGTAATTCTTTATCTTCTTGGCTTAAAGGACGACTTTGATCTAATAATAATAAAACCAATTCCGCCTCTTTGAAGAATTTTTTAGACAGTAAAACGCCCATTTTTTCCAAAGGGTCATCAGTTTCTCTAATTCCTGCAGTATCAATTAAATTTAAAGAAACGCCTTTAATATTAACATGCACATCTAAAAAATCTCTAGTAGTTCCAGCTATATCAGAAACAATCGCTCTTTTTTCGTCTAAAATAGTATTTAATAAGCTTGATTTACCTACATTAGGTTTGCCAATAATTAAAGTCTTAATACCTTCTTTTAAAAAACGCGTTGTTACAGAATGATCTAAAATATCTTGCATACTTTTAATTAAACGATTAACTTCTGGCAAAATAATCTCATTAGTCATCTTTTGAATATCTTCGTATTCAGGATAATCAATGTTAACTTCGATTTTACCGATTAAACTTAAAATGTCTTTACTTAGATTTTCTATGAGTTCAGACGTTTTTTTTTGTAAACCTAGATGCGATAATTTAACAGCATTCTCGTTTTGAGCATGAATCAAATCCATAATAGATTCTGCTTGGATTAAATCTATTTTACCGTTTAAAAAGGCTCTTTTACTAAACTCGCCTGGTTCGGCTATTCTAATATTTAAGGATAAAATTCTTTCCAATAAAAGTTGAGTAATTAAAATGCCGCCATGCCCGTGCACTTCTATTACATCCTCGCCAGTGAAAGAATGAGGCTTTTTAAAAACTGACACTAAAACCTCATCTAAAATATCGCTTTTATGGTCTAGAATGTAACCATGATGAATAGTATGAGAAGGAACTTCTTTTAAAGTAAAATGTTTTTTAGGGCTTTTGAAAATTTGATCTATACTTTCGATCGCTTTAACACCACTGATTCTGATAATGCTGATTCCTCCTGTTCCTAAAGGAGTGGAAATAGCAGCAATAGTTTCTTCGTACATGACTTCACCACACTTTTTTTATTTATTAACTTTCTGTGCTTATGTTAAGGGTTTTTTCTTGTTTAAACTCTTTTATTGATTGTTTTAAAGAATTAATTATTTCATCAATATTCTCTTGAGATTTCACAAAAGCACCACAAGCTCTTAAATGCCCGCCGCCGCCAAATTTACTTACAATATGGTTAATTTTAGGACCGGTAGAACGGATGCTTAATTTCCATTCTTGACTAGACATCTCTACTATAAAAGCCCAAACAGGATAATCTGCAACATTGCTATAAATATTAACAATAGAAAAAATTTCATCAATACTAAAGTTAAATTTTTTAATGATTTCTTGTGAAATTTGAATATAAATTAAACCATCTTCGGCGATAAAATTTTCACAAATATAACCTTTTAATTTTAACATTTGTAAACTTTGCGTGTTTATTTTTTTATCTATCTCAAAAGCATTAAATTCAAATTGCAACAATTCTGAAGCCATTTGTAAAGTTTTATCCGTTACCCTATCGAAACGGAAATTACCGGTATCAGTTACCATTCCTACATACATCGGCATCGCTCCTTTAAGACTTATTTTATAGTTATGATATTCTTTAAAAGTATAAATCATTTCGGAACAAGAAGCGAATTGAGGTTCTACCCATTGATAATCGCCATACTCTTCCATTGATAAATGATGATCTATTCGGATAATCATTTTACCTAATTTATATCTTTGATCACTAATAACATTAGTGTTACCAGAATCAACCACGATTGATAAAGCACCTTGGTAAGTTTCATCTGTGATATAATCCATGTCTCCTAAAAAAGTCATTTTAGAATTAACCTCTCCTACAACATAAACCTTTTTATGAGGATAGTTTTCTTGAATAATATCTTTAAGACCTAATTGAGAACCGTAACAATCTCCATCCGGTCTTTTGTGTCCGTGAATGATAATGGTATCAAAATTAATAATTTGTTGTTTAATAAAATCCATTATGTTTATGAGTATCTCTCTTTCATTGTTTTTTTGTAATTAATTTTCATTAATGATTAATGTTTTTTTATGTAAGATTAATTAGTCTCTATTCTTGTAGCAGCTTGCGCGCATAAAGATTTGATTTCTTTTTCCAATGCGTCCTCTGTTATATTTTGATCAATGGCTAATACATAAGTAAATAATTCGGTTAAAACAGTTCGTAAAAAGCTGGAATTAGGAAAAATAGGTGTTTCAAAAAACATTTTGTCTTCTTTTTCATCGTCTGTTTTTTGATTATTGTAGGCATATTGTAAAGAAGCAAAATGAAGGGTATTCGGTTCCATAGTTATTGGACTAGGCTTAGAAGGGCAATTTATTTTGTCTTCCACTTTGTTAAAAATATCTGGTCTTGTGATGTTTAAACCGCCTTTGGCGTTTAACAAGTCAATAAGGTTTTCTTGAGAAGTTAAGGTTTTTAAAAATAACCAAGAAGCTAACATTTCATCTTTTTCAGAAGAATAAAACATATTTACATTAGCGCCTTGCATCACATTTTTATATTTATGTTCGTTAATTAATGTTAACAAAGGAATCTTTGATAAACCTACATTTTTCAAATCACTTTCTTGAACTTTATGAACCATTCTTGTAGAATCAATAAAAATGATGCTCTTTTTTTGGCAAAACATATCTAAAACTTTTTGTTCGCCGTTCATTTTCGAAGTAGTCATATAACCTGTATTGTAAAATTTTTCTTTAAAATATTTGATGACTTGTTGTACTTTTTCTCCTCTTAAAAATTCTTCAGCTTCTTTTTGAGTTTTTGGAAATTTTATTCCCGATTGTTGAAAAGCAGTGTTCAATAAATTGGCTTCGCTACCGAGCGCTATCGGAATAAAGCCGTTTATGTTTTTTTTTAATTCTTTCATTTTTTCGGCAATGATTTCTAATTGTTCCCAAGTTAAGCCTTTTGATTGATCTTTTGTGTAAATAACGCCATCTTCATTGATGACTGCGTCTTGAAGGGCATGGTTTAAATCGTTGCGACATTCTTTAAACATATCTTTATTATAGAAAAGTGTTTCAGTCGTTTTGCTAAAAGGGAAGATGTAATAATGTTCTCCTCCATCATATCCATGTTCTAATATATTTTTTTTCAAATAAGTTTTGTAAAATTGACCTTCAATGTTTTTATCATCTCCTTGCATAAAAATATCTAAAGGTACTACCTTATGAGATTTAGAATAAAATTCCACATGATCGGGATAAGAAAAAACTAAATTAGGTTGTTTATTAACCGGCAATGCGTTAGCTACGCTTTTAGCGATATTACCCCAGTTTGATTTATTAACTTCTTTAATTTTAATACTACGATATTTTTTTTCAAATTGTTTAATAAATTTATCTAAAACCTCTTTTTCTTCTGGGTATAAATTATGCCAAAAAACAATTTCTACCTTTTTATCAGGATCGTCGAAATATTTTTGTTGTTGATCTGCATTTTTAAAATTGTTTTCAACTAAAGCTTTCAAATCATCATATTCTTTTTGATAAAATTTTTTATCCTTAGGTGAAGCGAACAAATTGGCAATATAAATCAATATAAAGATTGACAAAAAAAATAAACCAATAAATAAACTATTTTTTTTAAAATTATCCTTTGATGCCACTTTTATTTTCCCCAGATATAATGTATTTTTTTGCAAAAATAAAAATTAATAATAATGGTAAATTAATCAAAACAGAAACCGCCATTTGTAGGTGCAATTGATCGATACCACTTTCTCCGTCAAATGTTTTTCTTATCATATTAGTTAACAATTGACCTCCTACTAATTCTGGCCAAGAATAAGCATTCCAAGCCGCTACTATTCTAAAAATAACAGTCACAATAATCGAAGATTTAGTAATGGGAATTAATATTTTCCAAAGGTATTCCCAATCAGTAGTACCGTCTATTTTAGAAGTATAATACAATTCTTTAGGAACGCGTTGAAAAGCCTGCATAATTAAAAAGACATGAACCACGTTAATTAAATAAGGTAACACCATAGCAAAAGTGACCCCTAAAGGGAAGGAAGGGCCGTTGCCAGTATTAACCATCCCCAATGTAGCTATAGTACGGAAATTAGTCAATACTAAGGTTTCACTGGCAATCATCATCGCTATAAATAAAAGAGCGACAATAGTTTTTTTGAAAGAAAAATTCAAAATACTTAAAGCGAAAGCTGCCAAAACAGCGAATAAAGTTCCCAAAGTAGTAGAAATGATAACCATCAATAAAGTGTTTAAAAAGTATTTAATAAATTTAAAATTTTGTATTCGAAAAACTTCTTGATAATTTCTCCATTCCCAACTTTTAGGCAACATTAAAGCGTTATTGGTGTCGATATCGGCTTTATTTTTTAAAGATGTAATAACCATCACATAAAAAGGGAAGGTAAAAAACAGAAGAACTGAAAACAAAAAACTAAATTTCATAATGGAAAAAAAATTAATTTTGTGCTTCAATTTGGATTTTTGTATTTTTTCCCATGTGTTTTTAAAAAAAGATTTTATTTTACTCATTTTTTCTTTATTCGCTATCTACTTTCGATAATTTATTTTTTTCTTTTTTTGTAATACAAAGCTAATTGTTGTAAATAAAACAGAAAAAAACAATAATATAACAGCTGCTGCTGCACCTTTAGAATAAGAATTATAATTAGGACTATTGATTTGAGAATAAATATAACCCACAATAGTTTGAATTCTATAATCAGCATTTTTACCGAAAACTCCGACAACAGATTCATATTCTTTCATGATTGTCAATAATTCAATAATAAATTGATAAAAAAGCGCTGGAGCCAATAAAGGCAATGTTATTTTAGTAAAAATGCGCCATTTGGATGCCCCATCAATTTTAGCAGCATCATAATAAGATTTATTAATATCTTGTAAAGCCAATACGAAAACAAAAATTTTAAAAGGTAGTCTGTGCCATATGTTATAAAAAATAATAACAAACATTTTATTCATATAAGGAGCAGAAATATTAATCCAATTTTTAGGTTTCATTCCAAAAAGAATTAAAAAATTATTAAATAAACCTTCCGGCTTATTAATATAAGGGATGTTATTGTGGTAAAAAAAGGAACTAAAAATCATTCCCATAATAACCGTATTAGCGAGTAATGGTAAAAAGAAAAAAGTTTTAAAAAAATCTTTTAAATAATGATTATAAACACTATTCAAAGCTAAAGCAATAACTAAAGCAAAGGTTAAAGAAATAGGGACTGCTAAAAGGACCAAAATTAAAGTATTCCTAAGAGAGCAACGAAACTCCACATCACGAAGCACTTTATCATAATTCTTGAAACTTAATAATTCCGTTTTACTAAAAGAATCACTAAATTTTTGGTAATCACCGTTAAAAGAAATAATGATATTTTTAATTAAAGGAAAAAAAGAAAACAAAGTTAAAGCAATTAAAGTAGGAGCTAAATAAAACCAATGTTTATTTTTTTTGTGACCTGCAATTTCTAACATTTATAAAATCCTACTACCATCGGTTTTATCAAAAACAAAGCATCTATGTTCCATAATGTTAAAACGGACGGTGGTTTTATTAATATGAGCGAAATTCAATTCTTTTTGTTTATAAGTAGGGATAATAATTTGAAAAATTGTATGTAAAGATTCTGGTTTTTTAGCCAATAAAACAGTTTCTCTGCCAAGGCTTTCAATCGCTATTCCTTGAACTTCAAAAAGACCTTTTTCCTCTAAAATATAACCTTCTGGTCTGATAGCTATATGAACGTCTTTTTTTTGTCCTTTTAATTCTGATTTATTAAAAAGCACGGTATTGCCAACTTTAACCTCACCATTATCTATATTGCCGTTAAAAACATTAATATGAGGAATACCTAAGAAAGAGGCTACAAATAAATTGGCAGGATTGTTATAAATTTCTCTAGGAACATCTGTTTGTTGGATATAACCTTTATTCATCACATATATTTTATCACTCATATACATCGCTTCTTCTTGATCGTGTGTGACAAAAACAGCAGTAATTTTGGTCTTTTTTTGTATTCTTCTAATTTCGTCTCTCATTTTAAAACGTAATCTAGTATCTAAATTAGATAAAGGTTCATCTAATAACAACACTTTAGGGTTTTTAATCAAAGCACGAGCGATAGCGACTCTTTGTTGTTGGCCGCCAGAAAGTTCTCCTGGTTTTTTATCTAAATATTCTTCTACAGAAGTTAAAACTGCTATTCTATCTACTTCTTCTTGTATTTTTTCTTTAGGCATTTTTAAATTTTGCAAAGGAAACATAATATTTTGTTTCACTGTCATATGGGGGTATAAGGAGTAATTTTGAAAGACCAAACCTACTCCTCTTTTTTCAGGAGGAATATGGGTCACATTTTGGTCTTCAAAAAAAATTTCCCCTTCGTTCACTTTTAAAAGACCAGCAATCATATAAAGAATAGTGGATTTACCACAACCGGAAGGTCCTAAAAGACTCACTAATTCGCCTTTTTTAATTTCTAAATTTAAGTCCTTAATTGCATAAGTTTGTTTTTTAGTTTGTTGATTTGTAAAAATTTTGGAAACATTTTTCATTATAATTCCCATGATCGTTTTTTATTAGTATCCTTTTTTGATTTTGTTTTTATTAAAGTTAAAAAGAAATATTATTTGGTACTCTTGGAAAAGCAATGACATCTCTAACATTGTCTAAACCAGTTAAATAAAGCATTAACCTTTCAAAACCTAAGCCGAAACCGGAATGAACGCATGTACCGAAACGACGTAGATCTAAATACCATTCTAAGTCTTGTTGGGAAATATTAAAAGCTTTTATTTTAGCTTGCAAAACTTCTAAGTTTTCTTCTCTTTGTGAACCGCCAATTAATTCACCTACTTTAGGGACTAAAAGATCCATAGCAGCTACTGTTTTATTATCAGGATTATTTTTCATGTAAAAAGCTTTAATTTCTTTAGGCCAATTGATCACAAAAACAGGCACTTTAAAAACCGTATCCGTTAAATATTTTTCATGTTCTGTGGCCAAATCGCCACCATAAAAAGGTTTTTGTTCAAAATTTACTTCACTTTTTAATAAAAGATTAATTGTTTCTTCGTACGTTATTTGTGGAAATTTTTCCAAAGTAGCTATAGTGGTTAATCTTTGAATTAAACCGTTTTCGACGTTTTGATCTAAAAATTCAAAATCTTTTTGACTCTTTTCTAAAGAATAAGAAATCACACTTTGTAGCATTTTTTGAGCCATTGCTATATTCTGTCCTAAATCATAAAAAGCCATTTCTGGCTCTACCATCCAAAATTCAGACATATGACGTTGAGTATGAGAATTTTCCGCTCTAAAAGTAGGGGAAAAAGTATAAACTTTGCTAAAAGCGGTCGCGAAAGCTTCAGCTTCTAATTGACCCGTTACAGTTAAATAAGCCGGTTGTCCGAAAAAATCTTGTTTATAATCGATTTGTTTATTGGCGTTTAAAGGGACTTTGTTTAAATCCAAGGTTGTAACTTGAAATAATTGACCCGCTCCTTCGCCATCACTACCAGTTAAGATGGGTGTATGCACGTTAATAAATCCTTCTTGTTGAAAAAAATGATGAATAGCCATAGAAACTGTGTTACGAAGGCGAAAAACTGCCCCAAAGAGATTAGTTCTTAATCTGAGATGAGCCACTGTACGCAAAAACTCTTTAGAATGTTTTTTAGGTTGAATAGGATACTTATAAGAACTATTGCCTAAAATATGTATTTGAGAAACTAACAATTCAAAAGGTTTTTTAGCTTGAGGAGTATCTACTAAAACACCTTCCGCTTTTACAGCATTTCCTATCGTCAAAGAGTCTTTAATCTCGTTTAAATTAATCACTTCAGATTCTTTTAAAACTATTTGCAAGTCATCTACAAAAGTGCCATCATTTAAATCAATAAAAACAAATTTTTTTTGAAAACGGCCGTTTTTTATCCAACCATTAATGGTAATCTTTTTGTTTAAATAAAGAGTGTAATCGGTATAAATATCTTTAACAGAACACATTTTTTTACCTCCCACCAATAAAATAATTATTAATATTTTAAAAATTTTTTTAATTCTTTATCATAATCTTAACAAAATCATCAAATCATATTTTTTATTCAAATCAAATTATAATGTTTCCGCGGAAAAGAATCATTTTATCAATAATTATTAAAATAATGCACAAATAGATAAAAAAGAAAATCAAACTAAAAAAGATAAAAGTTTTCGTTCATACAAAATATAAGATAAATACGTTATTTTATCGTTCTTAAGATTTTAAAAACTAATATTATAATAAGATTTCATTAACTACTTATTTAAGAGTTTTAATAATCATTAAAAATTAGGAAAAATTTAAAAACTTTTTTACAAACAAATAAATATAATTCACTTAAATTATAAGTTATTTTATATATAATTGTCAAGTTATTTTTAACGAATTAACTTGACAAATGTCTGTGTAGTTTATCATAGAGAAGATAAATAAATCCTGTTCTTGCCATAATGAAAGAAATTAGGTCATTAATCTATTCACAGAGAAATGCATAAATCAATGATATTGTCTTCATTTTATGGTTTTTTATGTTATTAATTTTTGCGTTTTTTTAAAAAAGATTAATTTTTGTCTTCAAACTATTGCAAAAAAACGTATAATAGAGACATAAATAAAAAAGTAAATTATTTTTAAGCATACATAAAGAATCTATTAATTATGTTTTTACTCAACAACAATCAAAGAAAAAAAGGCAAGAAAAGATAAAACTCAAATAATTGGCGACAAATAAAAAATGCATTATAACCGCTATAACATCTTCCATATTGATATTATGTTTGATTTTAGGGCTAATTATGTTTTATCAGACACCCCGAAAATTACCTCCGAAAAACAATGTTGGAGTTCATGAAAAATATGAAAATACAGATGATTACAACAACGATTTAAAAGAATAGAAAAAACAATGTTACATCAAACAAGGAGAATATAAAGGCATAAAAATCATTGAAAAAACCTCCAAAACGCAAATTCCTCTGATTACGTTTATTAGTGGTATGAAAGATTACACTTTATTAAATGAAATAGCCGACTTTTCGGCTGTTAATTATAAAGAAATTATGGATTTAATAGTTTATAAGACAACTTTTTGATAAATTAAGTAATTATAAAAATTTCTTATATTTATATATAAAAAGTTATTGTTAAAAAAGAAATTATGAAAAAAGCAAAGGATTTAACAATGAAAAAGAAAGTTTTATATAAACAATATTTACGTTTTGATTTGTTAAAAGGTAATTGGCAAGTCAACAAACCTTTTCATAAATTGGTTATCTCTCACAAAACCTTTAATTTATTAGAAGGAGAAGTGATGTTAACTATTATTATGGATTTATACAACCAAGAAATTTTTTCGTTTTACTTGTGGAATAATGAAAGCATTTTAAACAATTCCATCGAAACCCTTCACCGTTTAGGAGTCAATGATAGTCCTTTTATTACCACTATTTTACATTGCAACAGAGAATATCAGTATTTCCGTATGCCTTTTGTTAATTTAGTGGAAAAATTAGGTTATGTGTTGAGTATTGAAGATGATATAGAAAATTTTGATAATCAACTTATTTTAGAATTTTTTTACGATAATATGATAAAAGAAATGACCAATAATAGAGAATTAACTTACACCAAAGAAGGTCCTTTTGTTGTGGAAGATTTTAAAAAATATTTAAGACATTATAATTACGAAAAAAAAGCGTATTTTTTAAAAAACGAAACACCTCAAGAATACAGAGAAAAACGTTTTCCTAATTTATTCCAAGAAAATAATTTTTAATTACTTTCTATAAAAAAATCACAAAAATACTTTTTGAAAAAACAAGCTTTTTTAATTTAATATAATCAAAAAATTTAATAACTAATAACAAAAACAAGTTCTTTTTCGTCGGGACTTTTTTTTGTGTATAATAATTTTTAATAATTTAATTTTTTAAATTATTAAAAATTAATTCCAAATTGAAGAAAGATTAAAAAAGAAATGAATTATAAAGAATTTATTCGGAAAAATAAGAAAATAATAACGTTAGTAGTGATAGGGTTATTAGGGATTTTGTTAATAATGGGCGTTATTTTCGGAATTAAAATTTTAAACGATAATAAGGATGAAAGACTTTCCACAAGTGTGAGCTCAAACGCAACTTCAAAGATTTTAAACGAAAAAGTTGCAGATAACGGTCTTTTAATTTTTTTAAGTTTTTTTAAACAAGATAAATATACAAACGCTTTAACTCAAAACATAAATTTCCGCAAAAACATTTATCGCTCTTTAAATAGAAAAGTTTTAGAACAAACAAATGATAATTTCAAATTATCATCATCTCCAGTGTTATTTACCAAAGCTTTTTTCAACGATAATCATGTTTATTTTCCTGCAAAAACTTCCCCCTTTAACGAAGAAGATGATAAAGCATATAAAAACGATAAATTAGAAAATGACGGTTTTGATGAAGACAAAGCTCTAAACTTATTACAACAAGCTTGGGATGATTTAACTACTGAACAAAAACAAGAGAATTATAAATTAAATTTATTGGTTCAAGAAGAAGATTTAGAAGAAGCAAAGCTAAAAGATTTAACTAATTAAATTTTAGAACAAATAAAAAATTTATTCACTACTTTTATTAACAAAAATCATTTACCAGAAAATCAAATCAAAATGCAAATAGTTGATAAAATCAAAAATACAGAAGATTCCTCACAAAATATGAATATGCGCTTGGATATAATACCAAGAAAAAGATGAATACAATGAAGCAAATTATTATTGAGATATCATTAATAATGTTTTAAGTGATGGCATTAGAGAAGAAAAAATAACTTTAAACTTTTCTCCTTTAAAAATATATTTAGATGAAAAAAAGCAACAAGGTAGTACAATTGATACCAATTTTTTTTCAGGCTTGAAATCAGAAACAGGATATCAATATGATATAGCTTATCCAGGAGTTAATCCTCAAACAGGTCTTTTCACTTTTTCTTATAAAGAATTTTTAGATTTTTACGATAATGTTATTTTAAAATTATTGCCCATAGGAATTAACAAAACTCAAGAACAACAACTCATACAACAAACATATGAATAAATCTTTAAAAAGGTATTAACTTTAATCCAAGATTATCGATTCCAAATTCCATTAGTAAATTATATAGCTAAAAATTAAAGAAAGGGATTATCAGGATGAATTGATATGCAAATCATGAAGAAATTAAAACAAAAAATTAGTTTTAAAAACATTATTATTATGTTAATTATTTTTTATTTTTTAGCTATTGTATCAGATGTATTAGATAAATATATCCTGAACCCAAAAAGATCGAACGGTATTTATCGATTTAAAAAATATTATTTATGTAACATCATTATTAATTACGATATTAAAGGTACGATAGATAAGTTTTTAAGACCTATTTCCACTTTGTTATTGTTAGGTTATTGGGGAGAAAGGTTTTTAGAAAATGATGGTTCATCTTCTAAAAAAATTTCTTCTTCTCAAAAATATTTATTCACTTTTCAAGATGTGGCTGGCAAAGAAGAAGAAAAAGAAGAAATGCAAGAATTAATTGATTTTTTAAAAAATCCTAAAAAATA
>NZ_AKIM01000099.1:0-269 GCF_000300695.1 Italian clover phyllody phytoplasma str. MA1 | reverse complement strand
CTATTAGGGCAAATTTGGGTAAGGATGCCCCCATACCCAATATCAGAACCATCAGTTTCAATAATTTTTTGCCACGTAGGATTGGCTAAAACTAAGCAAGGTAAAGTTTTAACTTTGGTTTTAATTTTCTTGACTGTCTCCGTATGATGAGCAGTCCACGGCTTTGGTTCTTTTGGTTGTGATATTGGTAAATATAATTTTCTATGGCTTTGACCTTGTTAACAAAATGATGGGGATTTTGGAGACTTTGTTTCCACATAGTGATTAAT
>NZ_AKIM01000098.1:0-266 GCF_000300695.1 Italian clover phyllody phytoplasma str. MA1 | reverse complement strand
TTTCATTTTTTTTAAAAAAATTTCATGATTAACTTGTTTTAACCATAATTGATGAGGATTTAGTTTATTTATTTGATATGGTTCACAATTTTATTTTCATATAAAGTTCACATTGTTATAAATTTGATGAATGCGACACATCAATTACTTAGAATAATAATAAAGAGGAGAGAAAAAAAAGTAGAGAGAGAAAAAAGAAAAAAAGAAAAGAAAAAGAAAAAAAAGAAAAAGAAAAAATATATTTTATTAAATGTAATGTAAATGTA
>NZ_AKIM01000097.1:0-242 GCF_000300695.1 Italian clover phyllody phytoplasma str. MA1 | reverse complement strand
CTAAATCAATGACATAATTAATGTTTTTACTTTTGTCATAACTAAACGATAAGTTAATGTTAACAAAAAAATGTTTGGCTTGTTTCATCCTTTCCGTGTAGTGTGTGTGTGATGTTTGAGTCTTCAAAACTTTTATCTAAAATAATATCTAAAGGAATTTGAGTTTGGCGGGCTAATAAACGACTTAAATTTTCTTCTAAGGTCATTTCATAAGAAAATACCAAAATATGAGGATAATGAGA
>NZ_AKIM01000096.1:0-265 GCF_000300695.1 Italian clover phyllody phytoplasma str. MA1 | reverse complement strand
TTGGTTCAATTAGTTGTTGTCTTTTGGTACCACTTTGATGGTTCACTACAAGAAAAACAAGTCCTCCAAGATGAAATCAATCAATTAACTACTAAAGATACTAATTGATTAATTTGGTTTTGATTAATTGTTGAACAAAAGATAGAGGTATTTATCAATAGTTTTTCTTGGGTGTAGGTATGTTTTAGATTGTCTAAAAAATGATTATTATTTTGGTTATTAAAATCATCATTTAAATAATTTAAAGAATCTAAAGTAAAATTAT
>NZ_AKIM01000095.1:0-230 GCF_000300695.1 Italian clover phyllody phytoplasma str. MA1 | reverse complement strand
AACAACAAATTTTCCAATTAAATCAAGCTCTTAATTATGTTGAAGCTAATCAAAAAAGAATTGAAGAATTAAAAACGCAAAAAGAATATCGAAAAAATCAAACTGAATTAAAAAATTTCAAGGATTTTCAACTTTTCTTAACTGATCAAAAATTAGCTTTTGAAAAACAAAAGAAAAATTTAACTATCCAATTAAATCATTTAAAAGAAAATAAACCTCTTCCTCATACT
>NZ_AKIM01000094.1:0-232 GCF_000300695.1 Italian clover phyllody phytoplasma str. MA1 | reverse complement strand
AGTTGATGAGGGGTTTTTAATTGGGGTTGAAGATAATTAATAAGAGAAGTTTTTCCGCTCCCGTTGAGTCCTTCAAAAACGATTAATTTCATCATTTTTTCTTATCTTTTTTTCTATTTCTCGTATGTATCGATTTGTTTATTCATTTTTTTTATTATTTTTATTTGTGGATATAATGTTTTTGTTAACCAAAAAATATACATATTTTTTGCTCCATTGCCCGTTTCATTTA
>NZ_AKIM01000093.1:0-240 GCF_000300695.1 Italian clover phyllody phytoplasma str. MA1 | reverse complement strand
AATAAACTTAAAGAACAAATAAAAGAAGAACAAAAAGCCCATGAAGAAACTAAAGTAAAATTAAAAAATGAAAGCGATAAATTAACACAAAAAGAGAAAGAGTTAGACGAAATCGATTTAATTTTAAAAGCACAAAAAAACACCTATAGCGCCGCAATTCAACCTTTGAAAACAGTATTTAAAGAAGATGTAAGACAAAGAGTTAAAAGCGCAAAAGAAAAAGTTGAAAATGTAACTTCT
>NZ_AKIM01000092.1:0-247 GCF_000300695.1 Italian clover phyllody phytoplasma str. MA1 | reverse complement strand
GTATTGGACGATTATCTAATTTGTTGATGTTGGAAACGTTTATTACTGTTGTTTCAAAAGTTTTATACTTGGTTTTGATATAAAAAAAAGATTACTTTGAAAGTAATCTGGTTTTTATTTTTTTTCACTTAAACGAAATGTTTTGTTGAATTACTAGTTTAACGTCATTACGGACGAGAAAGGTTAACGTTTTTTTGTTTTTTTTAATTTTTTGATAGCGATGTTTTTAATATTTTCTACTTGTTTT
>NZ_AKIM01000091.1:0-246 GCF_000300695.1 Italian clover phyllody phytoplasma str. MA1 | reverse complement strand
AATCATCTAACCCCTTTGCAAAAAGGGTTTTTTATTTGAAAAAAACACACAATTATTGGTAAGGACACCAAAAGAAATAAAAAAATAAAGGAGAATAAAACTATGAGTGATGGATTAACCGAAACATATCGTGGAACCTATTTTCAAGACCGTAGTAACCAAAAAAAATCAAAAAAGGAGTCAAATCATTATGACAAAAAAAGAATTAATTAAAAAAATCGCTGAGGAAAACAAAACCTCAATTTC
>NZ_AKIM01000090.1:0-231 GCF_000300695.1 Italian clover phyllody phytoplasma str. MA1 | reverse complement strand
TTAATTTTTGCATCTTAATACCAATTATCTTTATAAATTATTTTAAATATATCAACTATTATAACTCTAAATAAGCGCTTCAGCGCGTTCTTCTTTTTGTTTTTAATAATACATAATAGTAATACTTGGAAAGGCAATTAATTTAAAAATTAAAATTTATTTAATGATTGCAATAAATTAAAAAAATAAAATTACTAAAAAGAGGTTTTTATGATATCGATAAATAATAAT
>NZ_AKIM01000089.1:0-515 GCF_000300695.1 Italian clover phyllody phytoplasma str. MA1 | reverse complement strand
TATTATGAGAATCAAAAACTTAAATCAACGCACCAAATTATGGTATCAACACCGCAAACAATACATCAACGCTTCCAAAATCGCTTCTATTACGGGTTTAGTGACCTGTGCAAGATTTCGTTTTGTCGGATAAACAAGCTATTGATGTAGAAATTAAAAAAATAGTTAATGAATCGTTAGAAAAAAAACCATTAACAAAGAAGACTTGGAAAATTCACTATAATGAAACAACTTACAAACTTTTTTTCATTATAGTAAAAATATATTAAAAATGATTTTTTTCTAGGAATGAAGATTTATCTGTTATTCAATAAGGTTTTTTAAGATTTTTTCCATTTTAAATTGTCAAAAAAAACATCATCAACAATTTTTATCATTAAAGATTAAAAGAGTCTAAAAAAACAACAAAAATACATTTTAAAAAAATATCTACAAAATATTTTCATCAGTTTTGCTTTAAAAAAGGCCAATGACGAGAGATAAATAATCAGTCCCCCTTTTAATTATGTTATAAT
>NZ_AKIM01000088.1:0-236 GCF_000300695.1 Italian clover phyllody phytoplasma str. MA1 | reverse complement strand
AACAAAAGACCTTAATTTAAAGGTCTTTTTTTATTTAAAGAAAGGAATATCAAATGTTAAATAACCAAGATTTTTTTAATATTCAACAATTTAATACTAATATCCAAACTGTGGAAATCTTAAAATGTTTTTTTAACAAAGACACCTTTAATCTTTCTATTAACGAATATATGAAAACCAATTACCAACAATTAAACCATTATTTTAACCAAAATAACATCAACTCTCAAAGTCAA
>NZ_AKIM01000087.1:0-239 GCF_000300695.1 Italian clover phyllody phytoplasma str. MA1 | reverse complement strand
GAAAAAAGTGATAATTTAATACAAAAAACAACAGAATACGAACAAATTAAAAAAACCATAAAAAACCAAAAAACCTGGAAAGGTTCAATTAAACCCTTTACTACAAAAATTAAAGCTGACGTAAACGAAACATCTATTAAAGTAAAATCTTGGTTCAAAAAATGGTTTTAATTAAAATTCAAAAGTCAAATGTGTTAAAATGTTGGTATATTAAAAATTACCCGAAAGGAACTAATCAT
>NZ_AKIM01000086.1:0-279 GCF_000300695.1 Italian clover phyllody phytoplasma str. MA1 | reverse complement strand
ATTATCGATATAAAATATCAAATATCACTCCTTCAATGAGTTAATCTTTATATAGATTATTTTCAAAGTCAAATTGTCATAAAAGTGTCAGTGAAGTGTCATAAAAGCGTCAATGAAGTGTCATAAAAGTGTCATTCTTGTTGTTTAGGTATATATTTATATTTGGGATGTAGCTTTTTAACCCGATAACCTTGTTTATCTTTTGTTAAAAAAGATTGAATGTATTTTAAATCTTCTTTTCGATAATAGATGATGTTTAACCCTTTCTTATAGTTTGTT
>NZ_AKIM01000085.1:0-231 GCF_000300695.1 Italian clover phyllody phytoplasma str. MA1 | reverse complement strand
ATAAAAATAAAAAACCCCGAATTTGCGAAAAATAAAATCGCAAAATTTAGGGTATATGCGCTTATTTGGGGGTATGTTGATATATTTATATGTGTAGATGTTATATATTTTGGTGTAAAAAAATAATTTAATTAATTACTTCAACTTTGTCTTCGCCAAAGAAATGAACCGCTAAATCGACGATGATTTTCTTTTTGGCCTCTTCATAAGTAATGTATGGAGCTAAAAAAC
>NZ_AKIM01000084.1:0-249 GCF_000300695.1 Italian clover phyllody phytoplasma str. MA1 | reverse complement strand
TTATTTTGTGGTGAAGGAGTGTGATTAGGATCTTTATCATTACCTGTTATTTTATTATAAATATACTCGATAACTTGACGAATTGGTTGAGTGGCTTTATCGTAAAATACTTTAGTTTTGGCCGCGGCATCACCTGTAAAAGTGTTGATTTGGTTTAAAACTTCAGGAAAGAATTTGAAAAGGGTCCAATAAATCGCCCCACCAATTAATAATAATGGGATGGACCATTTGAGGATATTAAAGAAAGTT
>NZ_AKIM01000083.1:0-234 GCF_000300695.1 Italian clover phyllody phytoplasma str. MA1 | reverse complement strand
GTAATTAGCTTCTTGATAGGTGTTTTTCTTTTTAGAATGAGAGATAATAGTGAGATTGATTAAATCTTCTTTTAATATTTTTAAAAAGTTTTTAATTTGAGTTAAATCATTTGGGGTGGCTTTCGTGTGCCAACCCCAATTCTAATTTCTTGACTAATGTCGTTTTTCATCTTTTTTCTCCTTTTATTTGGTTTGTTATAAAAATAAAAAACCCCGAATTTGCGAAAAATAAAA
>NZ_AKIM01000082.1:0-279 GCF_000300695.1 Italian clover phyllody phytoplasma str. MA1 | reverse complement strand
TATTGATGAAATCGAAGGATTAGAAAATCGTAATGATTCTAACATTTCTTCAGGAGGAGTTAATGTTATCAATACTTTATTAGATAAATTAGATGGTTTTAATAGTAGTAATAAAAAAATTGTCTTAATGGGAGCAACTAATAACCTTCATAAAATTGATACCGCTTTACGCAGTCGTTTCAGTAAAGAAATCTATATCGGTCATTTAAAAGATCATGAAATTGAAGGTTATTTAAAACATATTATTGTTCCTTATCAAATTAGTTATCATACTTTCTT
>NZ_AKIM01000081.1:0-231 GCF_000300695.1 Italian clover phyllody phytoplasma str. MA1 | reverse complement strand
ATTGATTTTACCACGGATTACTTTTTGACTTTGAGAGTTGATGTTATTTTGGTTAAAATAATGGTTTAATTGTTGGTAATTGGTTTTCATATATTTGTCAACAGAAAGATTAAAGGTAGTTTTTTTAAAAAAACCTTTTAAGATGTCCACAGTTTGGATATTAGTATTAAATTGATTAATATTCATAAAATCTTGGTTATTTAACATTTGATATTCCTTTCTTTAAATAAA
>NZ_AKIM01000080.1:0-254 GCF_000300695.1 Italian clover phyllody phytoplasma str. MA1 | reverse complement strand
AGTTCCTTTTTTGATAGTCTTTTTCTTCCCGCTTTTTAACCAATTACCGACTTTTCCAATTCCCAAACAAATCCCAATGACGCTTAAAGTAGTTGTTAGATAATAACCTAATTTCTCTTTTGATGAAGGAGTATAATTAGGATCTTTATCATTTCCTGTTATTTTATTATAGATATATTCGATAACTTGACGAATTGGTTGAGTAGTTTTATCGTATAACGATTTGGTTTTAGCCACGGCGTTACTGGTAAAAG
>NZ_AKIM01000079.1:0-241 GCF_000300695.1 Italian clover phyllody phytoplasma str. MA1 | reverse complement strand
CATCATCCTCATCTCTTAGTTTTTTCTTATGAAATGACTTTAGAAGAAAATTTAAGTCGTTTATTAGCCCGCCAAACTCAAATTCCTTTAGATATTATTTTAGACAAAAATTTTCAAGATTTCTCCATTCACGACTACACGGAAAGGATGAAAACAGCAAAACAATTTTTTGCCAACATAAATTTATCATTTAGTTATGATAAAAGCAAAAATATTGATTATATCATTGATTTAGTTTATC
>NZ_AKIM01000078.1:0-237 GCF_000300695.1 Italian clover phyllody phytoplasma str. MA1 | reverse complement strand
ATGTTTAACCCTTTTTTATAGTTAGTTTTCGTGGGTTTATGATATTTATCTAGCTTTTGAGGGTCTAATTGATATAATTGTAAAGTTTCTAACTTATTGACATCAATTTCCCCAATTAATTCTTTGATACGGTTTTTAGTTTCATTTTGATAATTGATTTGAAATAGAGGATATAGGTATTTAAGGGGGTTATTTTGGCTTTTAAGCGGGGTTGAATCCGAAAGTAATAGTTTACTA
>NZ_AKIM01000077.1:0-284 GCF_000300695.1 Italian clover phyllody phytoplasma str. MA1 | reverse complement strand
CTTCAATTTGAAGGTCTTAGAGTTTTAATTATTATTTAAATTTACTTAATCGTTTTAAATAAGTTGTTTGTGATAATTCTTGTTTGGCTTTGGTTAAAAGTTCTAAGTATTTTTGACTAGCTTGGATCATTTTCGTGATAAAGGTTTGATCTTGATAAATCCGTACCACGTGATAGTTTTGTTCATGAAAATAGACTAAAAAGTAAGCGAAGTGCGCTTGAGAACAATAGAGTTGACATTGAACTTGAGCCCAGTAGTATTGAGGAATATTTTCGAGTTGAGGA
>NZ_AKIM01000076.1:0-440 GCF_000300695.1 Italian clover phyllody phytoplasma str. MA1 | reverse complement strand
ATAAAGGAATAAAAATTAAAGGAGATTTAATTAATGTTTAAATTAAAAAAACATTTACTATTATTTAATATTATTTTATTTATTGGTTTAGGATTGCTGTTAATAAATAATAATAATCAAATTATGGCAATGGACAAATTAAATAATGAATTAAATAAAGAAATAAATATTAATAAATGTCAAGAACAAATTCAACAATTAGAAGAAACACCAAAATACAGTAAAGAAGATGACAAAATCAAAAATGATAATTTAGAAAAACAAAAAAACTATTTTTTTAAATTATTTATCAAACAAATAATTATAAAATTGATTTTTATAGAAATTAATATAAATTTTTAATCACAAACTAAGACCCTCCAGGGTCTTTTTTTATTTAATAACAACAACAAACACAAACTTGGAAAGGAAACAAAAACCATGTTAATTAAAAAAATCTT
>NZ_AKIM01000075.1:0-485 GCF_000300695.1 Italian clover phyllody phytoplasma str. MA1 | reverse complement strand
TATTTTTAGGTAAAAAAAAGCGCACTAAAATAACCTTTTTCAAGGTTATATTATTTTATATTAATTCAACTAAGAATTTATCTTAGATTTTGAATATATTGAGATGGAGTTGAATAGTTTAATTTACTTAAAATCCACTTAGTATTCCAAAATTGAGGAAATTGATTGATTAATTTTTTCATTTTGTTAGGAGATTTTTGAAATAAAAAAGGATTTTGATGTTGTAAGATCGTTTTCATTTGACCGAAAAAATTTTCAATAACCGCGTTATCACGAGGGGTGGCTTTTCTTGACATGCTGATTAAAAAACCTTTTTTCGTTAAAGTTTGTTGAATTTTGAGCGATTGATAAACTTTTCCTTGATCAGAGTGAATGATACAAGGTTCTTTTAATTTTGGAAGTTTTTTAATAGTATTTAAAACTAAATCTTTATTTTGTTGGTTTGAAACATGTGAAGCAATTATTTGATTGTTAAAAGAGTCGAT
>NZ_AKIM01000074.1:0-661 GCF_000300695.1 Italian clover phyllody phytoplasma str. MA1 | reverse complement strand
TATTTAACTCAAAAAAGAAAATTAACCCTAGAAACCATTAAAGAATTTAAACTAGGTTACGCCCCCTTATCTGATAAACCTTTATCTTTTCGATTAATAAATTATTGTCAAAAGAAAAATATTAATATCGATAAATTAGTTGAATATGGCTTTATCAAAGAAAAAATCAGTCAACAAAATAAAAAATATTTTCATGATACTTTTCATGGTTCCATTATTATCCCTATTGAAAATGGATATAATAAAACTTTTCATTTTTATCAAAACCATTTCCGCGAAGTTTCTTATTTCCAACCTAAATATAAATCCCTCAATAATTTTAGTCAAACACCTACTTTTCATTTCAGTTATCGTTTTTTGAAGCATTATCTTTTATTAAACAAACAAAAACCATCATTATTCATGAAGGTTTTTTCGATGTCATTAGTTGTTGGCAAAACAATATTAAAAACGTTGTCGGTCTCATTTGTGTCACTCAACTACTTTCTAAATCACAAATAGAAATTCTAAAAAAAGAAAATATCAAAGTCATTATTGCCTTAGATAATGACGAAACAGGCCGAAAACGAAGCGAAGCCTTAGGAGAACAACTTAAAGAAGAAAATATTATTTACGAAATTAGACGTATTTTACCACCTTATGATAAAACTTGTAAAGATGT
>NZ_AKIM01000073.1:0-547 GCF_000300695.1 Italian clover phyllody phytoplasma str. MA1 | reverse complement strand
TTGAGTTTATTTTTCATTGTTTTTTCTCCTAGTTTTTTTGATTAATAATAAGTTTCTATTTTATAAGGCAAAACATAACCGATTTCTTGGAAGGTTTGAGTGGTCATTTCAAAGTGATAAATTAAGGTTTTTTTAGTGCCACTTCTATTTTTTTTGATACATACTTCGATTATTTTTTGATTTTCATTGTCATTATAGTCTGAATATATTTCTTCTAAGGTTGAATTATATATATTTATGGGTTTTTCTTTGTCTTTGGATAGTTTGGGTTGGAATTCAGACATCATTAAGACGATATCAGAATTGGTTTCAATTCCACCACTGCCTTTTAAAGCTGTTATTTCTGGTGATTTACCTTGTTGATTACTATATGTATCTCTTGAAAATTGAGATAAAATGATAATAACGATGTTTAATTCAATGGCTAATTTTTTTAATTTAGTCATGATTTCATCAATGGCTAGACGATCATTTTCTAAATAATTTGTGGTTTTGGTTATTTGAAGGTGATCAATGACGATAATTTCTGCTTGTTTTTCTAAATGAA
>NZ_AKIM01000072.1:0-261 GCF_000300695.1 Italian clover phyllody phytoplasma str. MA1 | reverse complement strand
AAAAAAAATATCCGAAATAAGGCTTATCGTTGTGTTAGCTTTGATTCCTAAATTAAAATCAAAAAATAACGTCATAAGATTTGTAATTATAAAACCGATATAGGTTAAAGTTAAGATAATTAAAATATTTTTAGGATTCAATTTCATTGATATTTACTTTCTTAATAAAAAAAGACCTGAAAAAGGTCTTTTTATTTTTTTAATTTATTGATTGCTATATTTTTAAGAGTTTCTACTTGTTTGCTGGTTAAATTTAGTATT
>NZ_AKIM01000071.1:0-547 GCF_000300695.1 Italian clover phyllody phytoplasma str. MA1 | reverse complement strand
GTTTATCTTGGTAAAGGGATAAAGTTTTTCTTTTTGGGTTGAAGTGGAGATGGAAATGGGTTAATTTGAAGTTAGCACCGTGAACGAAAGCCTCGCCAAGGTAGTAGTCTTTGTCTTCTTCTAAGAAGTGTTTAGGACCTTTATATTTAACGATTAAATAATTGCCACCTGGGCCTTTGTGTTGTTGTTTTTCGAAATTGATATTTGAATATAAATGACTGTCATCTTTCATATCGAAAGAAGCGGAATCGAATCCGTCTAAAGTGGTATGGTTGTAAGTATCGCCATTTTTATTCCAACGGTCGAAAGGATGACGGTCTTTGATGTAACAAACTAAGTTAGAGGGTTCTTTTTGAAGTTCGCGACGATTATCGACCAACTTTAATTCTTTTCTTAATCTTTCTTCTTGAGTTGGAAGAGTTTTAAGATTATTTTTAATATCGATGATTTCTTGGTTTTTATCTTTGATGGTTTGTTCGTATTTGTCAGGTGTTTGGTTTAAAGTGACTAATTCTTGTTCTAATTGGGAGATTTTATTTTCTTGGTG
>NZ_AKIM01000070.1:0-486 GCF_000300695.1 Italian clover phyllody phytoplasma str. MA1 | reverse complement strand
AAAAATTAATACAAAAGGATTACTTTGATAAAAAATATCATTTAAAAGCGTTTTTTTTGCGCAATTTTGATCAAAAATAATTTAAAAATAACAATTTTGTTGGGTTTTTATGGAAAAAAAGATGGATATGTTTTTTTAAAAAAACATGAAAAACCTTCCTTTTTAAAAAAGAAGGGTTTAGTTTCAAAAGATATTTATACTAATATTTTAACCCTTCACTATATAGTTAGGTAAAAAAAGTTAAAAACTCGTCAACAAAATGAAAAGAAAATACATTTTATTATTAATAAGAACATTTTATTTAAAAAAAGGCGTAATAAAGATACCTTTTTTTAAAAGATCTGTTTTAAAAGCTATTTTTTTAATTATTTGTTGTAATAAGTTTATTTTTTGTTTTAATTTTTGCATCTTAACACCAATTTATCTTAATATTTTTTTCATTATATCAATAATTATAACTCTTTAAATGTTTTTAGATAAAAAAAT
>NZ_AKIM01000069.1:0-412 GCF_000300695.1 Italian clover phyllody phytoplasma str. MA1 | reverse complement strand
AATTAGAACAACAAATCGATAAATGGGTGCAACAAGGACTACATATTGAAGCCCTCGAAGGAACCATTAAAGCTTTAGAAAACGTTTCTAGCAGATATATCGAAGAAAACGCCGAACTCCGTCATGAAATCAATAAACTTAAAGAACAAATAAAAGACGAACAAAAAGCCCATGAAGAAACTAAAGTACAATTACAAACAAGAAGTGATAATTTAACTCAAAAACAAGAAGAATTAACAAAAATAGATTTAATGATCAAAGAACAAGAAAATACCTATAGTGGTGCAATTAAACCTTTGACTACAAAAATCACAAACGACGCAGTTAAAATAACTAAACGTACAACTGAAAATGTAACTTCTTGGTTCAAAAAATGGTTTTAATTAAAATTCAAAAGTCAAATGTGTTAAAA
>NZ_AKIM01000068.1:0-711 GCF_000300695.1 Italian clover phyllody phytoplasma str. MA1 | reverse complement strand
ATTTTAAAATAAAAAGTTGTTTAAAAAAAGGAAAAAGTTCAAATTAAAAACTTTTTAAAAATATTTTAATTTGCAATATGATTAGATATGTTAAAATAATAATTGCATGAAGAAATTTTATTTCAATTATTGATAAAAATTAAAAAAAAGGAGTTTTATAAATGTTAAAAAAATTATTTAAAAATAATTATTTATTTTTCTTGATGTTAATAAAATTAATTATTATTTTTTCCTTATCAACATTTAGTAATAAAATTTTCGCGCACAACACAAAGAATATACAACAAAAATCATCTGGTGAAATTTTAGAAGTAAAAAATAAGAAATTTAATTTTATGGATTGTAAAAATTTTTCTCTCATGGTTTTAAACAGAATTAATTTATTTAATTTAGGGATAGCAATAGATACTGATGATATTAAAAAATTAAATGATATTACTCAAAAATGTTCTGATATAATTATTTGTACATCTTCAAATAAGTTTAAAAGTCAAATATCCGTTCAAGAATCTTCAAATATAAATTTATTAACAATTGTAAATAATTTTAAAAAAGTTATTATGAAAAATTCAATTTATAATAGTATCGAAATTCATGATACTTTTACAAATTGGAATCAGTATTTTGAAAATTGTTGTGATATATTATTCTCATCTATCATCGAATGTAGTGAAACATATTCAGATGATGAATCTGAGTCTATTTTAATTT
>NZ_AKIM01000067.1:0-500 GCF_000300695.1 Italian clover phyllody phytoplasma str. MA1 | reverse complement strand
TATTATTCATCACTAATAATTATCAAGTTATGGGAATGGGTAATAAAAATAGTAATAATAATGAAATTTCTAATTATGAAGAATATGTTTTGTATATAAATGAAGAATTTGCAATACAAAACGAATTAGTAAATTTCAAAATTAATGACGAAGAAAAAGATGCACTTTTGAAAAAACAAAAATTTATTACAAAAGCAATCAACAAATATAATAAAAGAAAAAATAATAATCAATTATCAACAACTTATGGTGAACAACCAGAAAGTTCTAGACGAAATATCAGTTCTGCAATAAATGATGATGAACTTCAACCTATGAATTTAATAAAAAACAATTCTAAATGTCCAATTGATCAACCAGAAATTTCCAAAAAGAACGATTATAAAAAATAAAAAGGAGATTTAATTAATGATTAAATTAAAAGATCAATTTAGAATCATAAGTATTTATTTATTTATTTTTTTAGGACTATTGTTTATAACTAATAATAAAAAATTATA
>NZ_AKIM01000066.1:0-642 GCF_000300695.1 Italian clover phyllody phytoplasma str. MA1 | reverse complement strand
AAAACTTTATTTATCAATATCCTAAATCACAACAAAAACAACAAAAATAACCTTAATTAATGATAATTTCTCTTCTAGTAATAGGGTAAATATTACTTTCAGATTTACCCCCCCTTAAAACTCCAAATAACACCCTTAAAAAACCTATTTAATATCTTTCAAATCAACTACAAAAATGAATCTAAAAATATCATCAAAGAATTGATCGGCAAAATCAATCTTCATAAACTAGAAAGCTTACAATTATATCAACTAGAACCCAATAAACTAGATAAATATAATAATCCTATCAAAACAAACTATAAGAAAGGTCTAAATATCATTTATTACCGCCCAGAAGATTTAAAATATATTCAATTCTTCTTAAACAAAACCAAACAAGGCTATCGGGTGAAAAAGATACGTTCTGGTTATTTATCAAATTTAAATAAAAAAGAATTAAAAAAATAAATAATTTATAAATTGCCATTTCATTACCATTAAGTTATCTTTTTGTTACCACTTTGTTACCACTTTGTTACCACTTTGTTACCATATTGCTTTTCATATATTCTTTTTAACAAAAGCTTATTTAAAGAGTGATATTTGATATTTTATATCGATAATGATAATGATACTCGATATTTGATATTATCGCATTAT
>NZ_AKIM01000065.1:0-1173 GCF_000300695.1 Italian clover phyllody phytoplasma str. MA1 | reverse complement strand
CTTCTTTTTTTAATTATTGGTTTTATTGTTTTTATTGTTTTAACCGAAAAAAAAATCAATAAATTACCAAAAGAAAAAATTCCTATTTTAAAAGAAACCGCATTAGAAAACATCGAATAATGGTATGACGATAATAAAAAACGTACAATGATTAAAGCCAAATACACCTTCGATGGCCTTAATGGAATTGGTTATTATGAACAACAACTTCAAGAAAAAAAAGGTAGTCATAACGATATTTCAATCGCTCAAGAACGCCTCGAAACACAAAAAGAACCCTCTAACTTAGCTTATTACATCGAAGACCGTTATCCCTTCGACCTTTGGAAGGAAAACTCAGCGAACGCATTTGAATATTCTAGTTTTGATACTGAAATAGACAGTCAATTAAATTTATATATTAAATTAGAAAAACAATTCAAAGAAAACTCAAGTGGCAACTGTTTAATCCTTAAATACCAAGGCCCTAAACACTTCTTAGATGAAGATAAAGACTACTATCTTGGCCGTGCTCATGTTTCTAATTCCAATCTCGAATTAACCCATTTTCACCTCCATTTCAACCCTGTCCGTAAAACCTTGTCGATTTACCAAGGTAAACAAAATAACGATAAATCCAAAGAAGTCGAATATAAACAAAGAACCAGCGATGACTGGTGATAAAATTCAACAACTTCCAATATGTTAAAATATAAAGGAATAAAAATTAAAGGAGATTTAATTAATAATGTGTAAATTAAAAAATCAATTTAAAATAATAAGTATTTATTTATTTGTTTTATTAGGATTTTTTTTAATTTTTAATACTAAATATTTGCATGCTTTTCCTGGTATAGATTTAGACGCAAGAAAACATCAACTTGAAGAAGAAATAAATACTTTAATGATAGAATTAACTAACGTTTTTAATGATACTAATTTAGAATCTCAAACACGTTTCAACAGAATGGTTACTATTTCAAACAGATTAGAAACAACCAGTAATCAACTTTCAATGATAAATCAACAAATTTTCATTAGAAACCAATATAATTTACAAAGACAAATCAACCAAAATCAATCAAGTAATCATAGAAGACGTTAAAATAATTTAAAGTATGTTTTATTTTTTTATTATAATATCAAAGGAGATTTAATTAATGTTTAAATTAAAAAATCAATTTAAAATAATAA
>NZ_AKIM01000064.1:0-726 GCF_000300695.1 Italian clover phyllody phytoplasma str. MA1 | reverse complement strand
AATATGCAATTTTCTTTTAGATCTGTGTTTGCTGATTCCGCTTTGTTTATCCTCACAAAATAGTAAACCTTTCTTTTAAGAGAGCTTGGTAGCTTCATCCGTTTGTCAATCCTCACACCGTTAAGTAAACTTTTATTTTGTTTTGAATGTATAAAAATGAGTTTCTTTTAACGAAATTTTTATATGTGAAAAACAAAAAATAAAAGTTTATAGTGTGTGTAGGATTGACAAATACGGATTAATTGAAGCTACCAAGCGACTTTATACATGTTAATATTGAATTTTTTACAAATATAAATTATAAGGAGGATAAAAATGTTATTAAATTTAAACGATTACACTATGAATAAAAAAGATGTTACATTATCTTTTCATGCTCAAAAAACATTTAATTTAATTAATGAAAAATTTATGAATAATAAATTTTTGAGTAATTTTGAAAAAGAACAAATTGTCAAACATTATGAGAATAATTTATTTTTTTTCAAAACTACTGATTATGGTACAGGTTGTTTTTCGAAATTTTTTAACTTGCATTTATACCGTTTTTTATCAGGTATGCAAGAAAATAGAATTAAAAATTTATACGAAACAAAAGCGGCTTTTATTAATTATGAATTAAATTTAAAGGGAATTAATAAAATAACTACTTATTATGATCATGATTTAAGTAAATATGTTAATAATGTTGATAATGATCAACTTACTTTATTATATTCCCAAGCT
>NZ_AKIM01000063.1:0-1791 GCF_000300695.1 Italian clover phyllody phytoplasma str. MA1 | reverse complement strand
AACATACCCTTTTAAGGTATGTTTTTGTTATCAAAGCTTTAAGGAAAATAAAAATTAATACAAAAGGCTTACTTTGATAAAAAAGATCATTTAAAAAAGCTTTTTTGAGTCAGTTTGATCAAAAATAATTTAAAAATAACCATTTTTTTGGGTTTTTGTTGAAAAAAAGATGGATATATTTTTTTAAAAAACACGAAAAACCTTCCTTTTTGAAAAAGAAGGGTATTAATAAAAATTGTTTAATTTAAATTTGTTGGCTTTTGTTATTGTTTAATTGTTTGATTTTTTTTATCATGACAAGTTGAACAAACTTCTCTTTTTGGTTTTTGCAATTCAAACATTTTGTTGCAATTTTTACATTTAAAATGATTTTGAACAGGACAATGACACATAAATAAAGTTATTTTAACTGGTTTTTCTGTTTTTTTATTAATAATGCCAAATTCCCATTCATAATTATTTTTTTGATTAAAATCTTCTATAACTTTAGAAATTTTTTGTTGTGAAAGCCATTCATTTATATTATCGCGAATTTTTACAACATTATCATTTCTTGCTTCAACAAGTGCTTCCTTATACTCTTTTTCGGTTTTTTTATTTAATTGTCTTATAAGATGTTTGTTGCGAAAAATAATTATTACAAGCTCATCATCGTTTGTTCGATGCGAAGTATAAGTAATAAGTTGACAAAACGCGTCAATAATTATTGAAGCGTTTGTCCACATCTTGCATTCAATATAAAGATTTTTTTTATGATGAATGGGTATACAAATATCTGCATATCCTTCGTTCATCAGAGGTTCAGCGAATAAATATGTATTTTGAAATTCTTTCGAATTTTCAAAAAAATTATTTAATCCGACAGCAAGAATGCTTCTAAAACCACGCTCTATCAAAAAAGTAAAATCTAAACTAAATTTTTCAACATTGCAACAAAGATTTGAAATATTTTTTTTTATTAAATTAATTTTATCTTTTGAAGAGTTCATTTATCCTAATATATCCTTATTCTTTTAGAAAAAAATCTGGAAAAGTATTTTTAAACATTTCATCTAAATTTTTTGGTTGTGTAAAAAGTTCATTTTTGAAAAAAAACTCTAATAAAAGATCATCAGAAATTGTATTATTTTTTGTTTTAGGCCAATAATAATAAAAAGTATAATCCCAAGGAGGTTGATTGTGAGAAATTTCAGATAATTGAATAGCATCCATGTTTTTAGTTTTTTCTAAAACATCATCAATTACTTCAGCACGTTCTTTATCAATTTTAGCTATATTACCGCTTTCAAGAGGTTTTTTTATTATTTTTTCATAATAATTTCTTAACATGTGAAATAATTGTCCAAAAACAGGCCCATATTTCCAAGCTTTAGGTTTTTCCAAAATTAATCTTTTTGTTTTGGATGCTTGATTTTTTATTAAATAACTTATATAAGAATAATAAATAATTTTATGTAACTTCATATGAGTTAAATTATTATTTGGAAGTTTTTTTGATTTTATAATAATATAATTAGCAACATCAAAAACATTAACTTTTTCGTTATTATTTTTTATATTTTTATTCACTTTTATTTCCTTCCCATTCTTTATGTTGTACAGTTTAACATATTTTTTAACGATTTTTAATTGTTTTTTATTTCTTTAATGTGTTTTATGGTTTGGTTGAGTTTATTTTTCATCGTTTATTCTTCTTTTTTTGATTAATAATAAGTTATAAATTTAAATTTATTGGTTTTTTATTGTTTAATTGTTTGATTAATAATTGCGGCGAAAAATATTTTAAACTTT
>NZ_AKIM01000062.1:0-2115 GCF_000300695.1 Italian clover phyllody phytoplasma str. MA1 | reverse complement strand
AACAAAAATAAAGAATTATCGTCAAGAAATATAATAAAAGCAGAAAATAAAAACTTAAAACAAGAAAAAGCTGAATTAGTAACACAAAAAGAAGCAGCAAACAAAGAATTAAGTGACAAAATTACTCAATTAGAAAAAGAAAATGCTAAATTAGAAAACAAAAATAAAGAATTATCGTTAAGATCTAAAAATAACAGTTTCGCAAGTAGATTTTCTTCAAAACTTTAATTGAAACTAAAAACCAATAATTAATAACAAATCAAACCTTATCAGAACAAGAAAAACAAGTTCTTCAAAATGAAATCAATCAATTAACTACTAATTTTCAACAAAAAGAAAAAAAAGAGTATCAACAAAAACTAACCAACAAAGAAGATATCGGAGCTTTTAAATTGATGACAATCCAATACTCTACTCCAATCCCAACCCGAATCCTCTAACCTTGCAAGTTACATTAAAGTCTATCATTCCTTTGACTGTTGGAATTAAATAGGATTAACTTATGATATAACTATCGCCAATGGATTTAAATTTTCTCACTTCGATAAAGAAGATGACAGTCAATTATATTTATATGTAAGATTAAAAAATAACTAAACGAAGGCCCAGGTAATAATTACTTAATCGTTAAATACAAAAGCCATAAAGACTTGATAAAAAAAGACAAAAACTACTACCTTGGTCGTGCCTCGTCGATGATACTAATTTCGAATTAACCGATTTCTATCTCCACTTCAACCCTATCCGTACAACTTTATCTCTTTACCAAGAAAAGCATAATAAAGATAAAGCTAAAGAAGCCGAAAATAATAAAAGAACCAACACTGAATGGTGATAAAATTTAATAACTTCCAATATGTTAAAATGTAAAGGAATCAAAATTAAAGGAGATTTAATTAATGTTTAAATTACAAAATCAATTTAAAATAATAAGTTTTTGTTTATTTGTTTTATTAGGAATGTTATTTATAACTAATAATTATTATGTTATGGCAATGAATAATGGTCATATATCTCAAAATAACGGACATGATAATAATCATGTAGAACCTGTATCGCCTTCTTTCTGGCTATTGTTTTGAATAATCTCTTTTTTTTCTTCTTTGCTTAATAAAATTATTATTACCTCTTTATGAACTTTTGATTTTTTTATAATTTTAAAAATTGTTCAACATCTAAAATAAAAACAGTTGCTCCTCCAATAGAAATTTCAGAAGGTAAAGAATAAAAAGCCCCCATTTCATTTAAAACGTTGCCCGGAATCATTTGAGTTCTTTTTCTAGAATGTTCTTCTATAATTTGTAAAACTTCATCTACTCTTTCAGAATCAATACCTATAACAAAAGTAGCATTTGCTTCTCTTAAAAAACCACCTTTAGTAGATAATCTTGTGTTAAAAACATTCTCTTTATTTAAATTATTTTGAACTTTATTCGCATCTTCGCTAGACACAATTGCTAAAATTAATTTCATACTATCTTTCATATTTATATTATATAACATTTATTTAATAATATTAATTTTTATTAGGTTATTTTGTTAAAAATAATAAAAATTAATATTATTAGGTCTTTTAGGATTGCTTTCGCTAAACCATTATCCATGCTAAAATAAGTATGTAAATTATTAACCTTCAATAAAATCATGCTTTTTTATCCTTCTTTTGGCCCAAAGTGCATAAAATAAAATGACCTTTTTTCACTTCATAAAAATCTCTATCCGAAAAATTCAGAAGAAAAACTAAATCCTTTCTTTTCTTTCTTCAAAGGTTGTGATTACTCTAAATTAGCATATTGCGGCAAAAACGGAATAGCGTTTAAAAATTTTTGGTGTATAAGGGTGTAGAGGATTATTAAACAGTTCTTCTGTAGGGGCTAATTCGACTAACCGACGACCTTTTTTTCATTGCACCAATACGATCGGCTAAAATATAACGAGTCACTCCTACATCATGAGAAATAAATAAGTTATTTGACACTTCTTTTTTAAAACACTCAATAAATCTAACACTTGTTTTTGCACGGACTGAACTGTTCCAAAACTTTAGACACTTTTTGCTTTTTAAAAATTCTTTAAGACTAACTATTAAGTTAGTCTTTTTTTTCTTTTCTAAGA
>NZ_AKIM01000061.1:0-8272 GCF_000300695.1 Italian clover phyllody phytoplasma str. MA1 | reverse complement strand
AATAGTATATATATTTTAAGTTATAAAATTTTATATAATAAAAATGTATAATTTAAAATATTTTTGATTAAATTTAAGGAGAAAAAAATCATGTCCAAAAAAATACCTGTAGGTGTGTCTGGAAGACACGTTCATTTAACACAAAAAACATTAGATATTTTGTTTGGTAGCGAAAATTATCAATTAAATGTTTTTAAAAATTTAAAACAAGTGGGTCAATACGCTGCTGAAGAAAAGATCGATGTTATGAGTCCTGAAGGCAAATTAATTACAGGCGTACGTATTGTTGGTCCAGTTAGAAATGTTGATCAAGTGGAAATTAGTCAAAGCGATAATTTAAGATATAAATTTAAAGCCCCTGTAAGAAGTTCCGGAGATATTAAAAATTCTGATAAAGCCACTTTAATTGGTCCAAAAGGGCAAGTAGATATCGCTGAAGGGGTTATTTTAGCAGACAGACATATTCATTTTTCTGAAGAAGAAGCTAAAGAGTATGGCATCGTAGATAAAGAAATGGTAAATGTTAAAATTGATGGCATTAAACCAGGCGTTTTAGAAGATGTTTTGTGTCGTGTACATAAAGATTACAGATTAGAATGTCATTTAGATACTGACGATGCTAGCGCGTTTTTATTAAAAAGCGGAGATTCAGTAACTTTAATTAAGAAATAATTGGATTTATAACTTTTTTAAATAAGGTTATTTGGTCAAAATGCAACAATCATCGAAAATATATAATTATGATCAAAATATTTTTTATTCCATATTTCTAAAAAATAACATTTTTTGGATAAAAAAGAAAGAGTCATATGTATAATGTGTAAAAAAAATAATTTTAAAGAGCCGAAAAAATTTCATAGACCAGAAGTTTTTAGAGATCCAATTTATGGTTATATTTATTTAGATTATCTTTTTTTAGAAAGGTTGATCAATACTAAAGTTTTTCAACGATTAAGACGCATTAAACAATTAAGTTTTGTTAATGTAGTTTTTCATGGCGCGGAACATTCACGTTTTTCTCATAGTTTAGGGGTTTATGAGTTGTCAAGAAGGTTTTTAGAAACTCATAAATTTCAACTATCAGAAGAAATTTTTTCTTTAAGAAACAAATTAATTTTATTGACCGCTTCTTTACTTCACGATATCGGTCATGGCGCTTATTCTCACATGTTTGAACGCATTTTTAAAACTAATCATGAAGAAAAAACCGCTCAAATTATCGTTAATAATGAAGAAATCAGAGCTATTTTAGATTCCATAGATCAAGATTTTAAAAAAGATGTAGCTTCTGTTATTAAAAAAGAAAAAGATAACGAATTTCAATTGATTCAACAACTTTTAACAAGTCAATTAGATTTTGATCGCTTAGATTATTTAAAAAGAGATTCGTTTTTTACAGGTGTTTATTATGGACATATAGATACTGATCGTTTGATTAGAATTATTGATATAGAAAAACGTGAACAAAAATATCAAATAGTTTTTAGAAAAAACGGTATTTCCGCGATTGAAAACTATTTAATCAATCGTTATCATATGTATAGACAAGTTTATTATCATCCAAAAATCAAAGGTTATTCAATCATTTTAGAAAAAATTTTCATTAGAATAAAAAAATTAATTTCTGAAAATTATTTTTTTGATAGTTATGTTGTCGTTCTTTTGAAAGATTTTTTAGATCAAAAACAAGATTTAAATAAAAATTTAGAAACATATTTAAAAATAGATGATTTTTACGTTAATTCTTTAATTGTTCGCTTACAAGAAGATAAAGACGTTATTTTAGCGAATTTATGTCAAGATTTTTTAAACCGTAGCATATGGAAATATAAAGAAAATAACGATAAGAATAAAGAAATTATAAATAAAATTAAAAAACATTACGGCGTTAATGGCGAATATTACACTTTTGAAGATAATTCTATTACACAAGATGCTTATAGAGAAGATGACGACAATGTTAGCGAACAAATTTTTATTTCGTCCCATAATTCATCGAATAATCGAATTCAGCCATTAAGTCGAGAATCAACCATTATTAGTAGTCTAATGGATGGTGTTATGCAAAAAGAAAACCGTAAGTTTTTTTATTATAGAGAGTGTTCAGATAAAAAAGAATGAAACCAAAACACATAATTAAAAAACAATACGGTCAAAATTTTTTAAATGACGTTAATTTATTGACTTATATAGTGGAAAAAGCTGACTTAGATAATCAAAATGTTGTGGAAATAGGGCCCGGGAAAGGTGCTTTAACTAAATTAATCGTTACCAAGGCAAAAAAAGTTGTGGCTTACGAAATAGACACTTCTTTAAAACCTTTTTTACAATTTGATTCTCATTTCGATATTAATATTATTTACTATGATTTTTTAAAAAGAAATTTAGAACAAGATTTTCAAACTTATTTTCAAGAAGAGGATATTGTTTTAATAGGTAATTTGCCTTATAATATTACCTCTCCTATATTATTTAAAATTTTATTTTTGCCGCAAATAAAAAATTTCACTATTATGGTACAAAAAGAAGTAGCTTTGCGTCTTTTATCTAAACCACACAATACTACTTATAATTCTATAAGTGTTATTTTTCAGTCTTTAATGGTAATTAGTCAAATTAAAGATGTGAAAAATACTATGTTTTTTCCTAAGCCAAAAGTAGATAGTATAGTTTTAAAGTTCGAAAGAATCCTTTTAGAATCAACAAAAAAAGCTTTTATAGAAAAGAAGTTTTTTACCTTTGTTAAAGCTTCTTTCCAACAAAAAAGAAAAAAATTATTAAATAATCTACATTCTTATTTTAAAATTTCTAAAAAGGAATTAATGCCTTTTTTTGACAAAAATCAACTTTCTTTAGATATAAGAGCAGAACAAATAGGAATTGCACAATTTCAACAAATAGCGACCTCTTTTTTTGATTTTTTTGTTTTATAAAGAAAAATTTCTCACTTTAATTTGAAAAATAAAATAATAAACTCTTAATATTTTTTATAATTATGTTAAAATAGATTTATAGTTTAATTAGATTTATTTTAAAATAAAAAATATAAGAGTTAGGGGAACAATATAAATGCAAGTTACCGATGTTAGAGTCAAATTACACAAGAGTGAAAATAGATTAAGAGGTGTTGCTTCTGTTACTTTTGATAATGCCTTTGTTGTTCATTATATTAAAATTATCGAAGGAGAAAGAGGCATTTTTATTGCAATGCCTAGTATTAAAACCAATTCTGATGTTAAAAAACCTAATTATATTGATATAGCTCATCCTATCAATACCGAAACAAGAACTATGATTGAAAACGCCATCATAGAAACTTATAAAGAGATAGTTGAAAGAGCAAGATTAAATGAAGAAAAAAAACAAGCTCAATTAGAAGAAGATTCGCAAACTGAAACTGAATCACAAACAAATGAAGAAGATTCTTCAGAAGAATAAATTTAAATAGAAAATAAAGAATGAAAAAAATATTTTTTTGAAATAGAGGTTAATAATTAGTTGACTCATAGTATGGAAAATTACAATAATATATATAATAACCAAGAACAAACCCATAAAAATCAAAAAACATATTTTTTTCTTTTTATTTGTGGTTTGTTATTGTATGCTTTAGTTTTTTTACCTATTAATTTTTCTGGTGTTTTGGATAACAAAGAAAATTATAAATTACCACTTCAATATACCTTAACAATCCTTATTTTGTTTTTTACAGGTTGTCATGTTATTATAGAAGGTTTTGTAGAAACTTATCAAGATACAAAAGAAAATAAAAAATTTACCCCAAACGTTCATATTTTAATGACTTTAGGTGCTTTGGGGGCGATTTATTTACAAAATTTTAACGAAGCAATTTTATTGATTATTATTTTCGCTACTGCTAATTTTTTAGAAGAATATATTGAAAATAAAAACCAAAAAGAAATTAAAAATCTTTTAAAAATGGCTCCTACTCAAGCAAGATTGTTAAAAGAAAACGGCGAATTTGAATTAATAGAAGTAGAAAAATTAAAAATAGGCGATAAAGTTATCGTCTTAAACGGAGATCAAATTCCTTCTGATGGTATTATTATTTCTGGAACTTCTTCTATTGACGAATCCAGCATTACGGGAGAAAGTATTCCTGTTGATAAGAAAGTAGGTGATAAAGTTCTTGGTAGTAATATTAATGGCAATAATACTTTAATTGTTGAAATTATCGCTACGGTAGAAAATAATATTTTTACCAAAATTATTCAATTATCTTATCAAATGAAAAATAATATGTCTAAAAGAGCTAATTTAATTAAAAAATTAGAACCTTTATATGTAAAATTGATAATGTTAATTTCTGTTGGTATTTTATTATTTAGTCAAATAATACATTATTATTTTGACCCTTCTATTCCTTATTTCGAATTTACACATATTTTTAATAAAAGTATGGTCTTTTTAACTGTAGCTTCCCCTTGTGCTTTGGTCGCTTCTGATGTCCCTGCTACTTTTGCTTCTATTTCGCATTTAGCTAAAAATGGTATTTTATTGAAAAATGGCAATTCTTTAAGTAATTTATCCAACATTAAAGCTATTGTTTTTGATAAAACAGGAACTTTAACTACCGGCCAAGCTACAGTCAAAGAAATTTTTTTTCATTCGGAAATAGAAGAAAAAGATAAAATAGATTATTTAACTATTTTATGTAAAATGGAGCAAAAATCTAACCATCCTTTAGCTTTTGCTATCAATAAATATTTAAGTCAAAGTTTTACATTAAATAATATTCCTGAAATGCAAGTTGATAATTTAATTGGCGTTGGTTTAGAATCTTTTCATAAAGGTCGTCAATATAAAATATCTAAATACAACTCTTTCACTCAAGTTTCTGAAGAAATAGAACTAAAAACTAAACATCTTTTAGAAAAAGGTAATACAGTGCTTTATTTTAGTGAAAATGGCAAAATAATTATGGTAATAGCTATTTTGGATGTATTACGTCCTGAAGCTGAACAAATGGTGAATTACTTTAATGAGAATAACATTCATACAATCATGTTGACAGGCGATAATGAAAAAAACGCTATGGCAATAGGAAAAAAATTAAACGTGGATTATGTTTTATCTGATTGTTTGCCAGAAGATAAATCTAATAAAATAATCGAAATCAAAAGCAAATACGATATGGTAGCTATGGTAGGTGACGGAATAAACGACGCCCCTGCTTTAGCTAATTCTGATGTAGGTATTACCGTGCAAGAAGGCACCGATGTAGCTATCGATATTGCCGATATGGTTTTAATGAAAAATAATTTAAATAAAATAACTTATGCTCATAAAGTTTCTAAGAAGTTAAATAGTATAATATTTCAAAACATTATATTTTCTATTGGGGTTATCGTTATTTTATCTGTAACTAATTTTATCGCTGATATTAAACTACCTTGGGCTGTCTTTTTACATGAGATTAGTACTATTTTAGTCCTTGTAAACTCTTTAAGAATATTAACCAACATTAAAGAAAAAGACCAATTTTCCCCTTTTCCGACTAACTAAATGAACTAAATATTGATTATAAAAAAAAGCCACTATATCTTTTTTTAGTGGTTTTTAACTTATATAATAGTTTTTGTTTTTTACATAAATGTTTTAATATTATAAAAAGCTATTCTATGCAGAAAAAGAGTGATATTATGTTTAAAAAACAAGATAAAAAGTTCCGATTGAATATAATTTTAAAAAACGTCGATCCTAATACAGTTAAGATTGTTGTTTTTAAAAATTTAGATCGTAAAACTCATTTTAAAGATGGTTCTAATATACTTTTTGTGAATCCTAATGTTTTAAAAATGGTAGAACAATTTTTACAAGAAAAAAGGTTAAAACAAAACAAAAAGTAAAAGACTAAAGAGAATAATGATTAATCGACTCTTTTAATTATTTTAAAAATCCTCCCTTAATGAAAAAACTTCTCTCACGTTTCAACACAGAAAGAAAAAAGACTACTTGAAATCAAGTAGTCTTTTATTCGCCTTTAAAATGCTCATATTATAGGCGCATATCTTCAAAACCATTTTTTTTAATATCTTTATAAAATTTAAAATAAAAATAATAAGCAACCGAAAAGAGAAGGATTGTGTTCGTTGTTAGATTGGCATAATGATATCCTCTCCAAGATTCATCCGCTTTTTCGTATTTGTTCCAAGGTGATGAAAGGCTAAATCCTAAAATAATGATGAAATAAATTCTTAAAAACACTCTTAATAAAGCGAAAAACATATCAATACGAGGTTTTTTAAAAGGTATCATACTTCTAATCATTATTCCTTTAGTAACAACTGTATAAAAGCCAGAAATAGAAGCGATCACGATGCCTAGTTGAAATTGTTTTTCTCTTTCTCCTTGTAACCTTTGGCCTTTGATTAAAGAACATATGTTTGTGCCAAAAAAAGCAAAAAGAATGGTGAAAACAAAACCTAAAATCATATTTAATAATAAAGTTTTTTTAATTGTTTCAAAAGCTCTTTTTAGATTTTTATTTGCTAGGTTAGCCGAAATAATAGACAATTGAGTCTCTTCTAAAGCAAAACCAAAATTCAAACCGATGGCTGCTATGCTATCACCTATTTGAACCGCGCTTAAACTTCCGCTTGGATAAACTTTCCAACTGATAATAAGTATAATTAGTCTTCCAATTTCATAAATTAGTTTTCCGCCCAAAATAGGTAAAGCCAATTTTAAAATATTTTTCAATATATTAGTTTTATTGTTATCCACTTGTTCGCTGTCTGTCAATTCGTCTTGATCTTTTTTTAAAGAAATAACAAAGAAAACCACTAGAAAAATAGTTACTAAAAAACTTGATAAAGCAGTAGAAACCCCTAACCAATAAGGATCTTTCTTATCAAAACCATAAACGAATAATAAATTGATAGATACTTTGAAAAAAACAAACAAAGTGTTGGAAAGATAAATAGTTTTAATATCCCCTTTTGCTCGTTCTAATCCTAATAAGACCGTATTAACAGCCATTAAAACTCCTGAAATAATTAAAAAAATATAATATTTATAAACTGTTTTAAAAACTTCTTCTTCCATGCCGGAAAAGACTTTATGTAAAATAGGACTGCCGATTATGACAGCTATTAAAGCGATGCTGAAAGTAATACCTATAATAGAAAAAAGAGTAGTTTTAATCATTTTTTGAGCAGTTTTATAATTCTTTTTAGCGTATTCTTTAACTATTAAAACTATGCCTGCTGTAGCCAAAGATAAACCCATAAAAGAAAACATATTTTGAATACTGCTGATTATAGCAAGAGAATCGGTAAATTTTTCAGACCCTTCGGGTGTAATTGCCATAAATAGATCGATATTTTTAGGCATCACTTGAAAAGCTATATTGGTTAAAGCGATAGGGATGACCAACATTAAAAGGACTTTAAATAAATTGCCTTCTAAAAATAATTTTTGTTTGGCTTTTTGCTTTAATTGTTTTTTCTTAGAACGTATTTCTTGTTTAGACATTTTAATGAAACTCCTTTATTTATTTAAAAAATAACAATATATTTTTTTATAAAAAGATGTTTTAATTTGATTCACAAGGCCAAATAAGGTCAAATATTGTTCATTTTATTTTTGGAATTTTTGTATTGAATAAAATCTTTTAAAAATTTTTTGTCCATCATCATCATATCTTCAATAGGCAAATCTTCTTCATTGAACCATTTTAAATCAGAAACTTCATCATGTTGTTGGTTAGGTTGTCCTTCTGTTTTGCTAACGATAAAACCCATCACTACAGGATAAACAATATCGCCATTAGGATAAATGATTTTAATATCTTCTCCTGCGTATGTTTTGAAGCAATTCATAGTAACAACATCTAAATCAGTTTCTTCTTTTAACTCTCTTAAAGCGGCTTCTTTGAAATTTTCTCCTAATTCCATAGCTCCGCCATGAAGACCCCAAATTTGAAAATCTTTTCTAAATTGAAGCAAATATTTATTATTTTCATAAACAATAATAGAAGTTCCTGGAGAAAAAATCGGATCGTTCCCTATTTTACTACGTAATCCCTGAATATAAGACATTTTTTTAATTACCTTTCTGTTGTTACTTTTTTTCAAATATTTATCGAAAAATATTAATTTTTAAATAAATAATGATTATAAAAACATATGTAACAACTTAACCAAAAAACAAATGCTTACAACTTTAATAAAACAAACTCATTTTTTAAATATTAATTAAAAAATGTCAATATTTTTCTATGTATATTTGCTTATAAAAATTAATTTTT
>NZ_AKIM01000060.1:0-3818 GCF_000300695.1 Italian clover phyllody phytoplasma str. MA1 | reverse complement strand
AATTTTTAAAAACCTATTTTTCCCTTTGGAAAGCATTAAAAACAATTCTTTCCGATATCTTTTTGATTTCTTTGATTTGACTTAAATATTTAAATTAAATTATTATGATTTTCAATCATTCTAAAACTTCATGATTATCATTAAGTGAATCTTTTATTTTACTAGTTTCGATTTATCAATAAAGATTATTTCTTTTTAAATATATGAATTTATTATATAAAAAAATTTACAAATTTTATATCTTATTTTTTAAATAAAATAAATTAATTAAACAAATTGTTGTTTGTTGGTATAAAAGAAAAAATCCTGAAAAAGGGTCTCTGTTGGTTAACTGTTAATTTTTAATTTTTTTAACAATTCTTTATATTTTTTTGTAATTTTATAATTTTATTTGTTGTTTGATCATAATTTTTGATGTAAAATTATTCTCTATTAAGTGAACATATTTTCATAAATAATTATTGTATGTAATATGAAAGATCCCAAATTTGTTCATTCATTTCGAATAACGTATTATATATTCCGATTTGTCCATAAAGTTCTTTTAATTCTTATACCTAAGACTTTTAATTGCTTTTTTAAATTCATTGTATTGAGATTAAGTCGATCGTATTGTAAAATTTTATTAGATAAATATTTACTTCGAGATAAATTTTCATCAATTTTATTTTCTATATTATTCCTTATATCTGTAAATGATGATAAATTATTGCTAGTACTAGCTTCATTATTATGCATCGCCTTTAATTGATTAAATAATTTCTAATAAAACCTAATATTTTATTATTATAACACCAAATGGTTATCATCAGCAAGTCAAAAAAAGTTATAAAAAAAAATTAATTATAAAAAAAATGGATCATTATTTTATCAAAAAAACTAGGTAATTAGTGTTTTTTGTGTTATATTTAAATGAAACCATAAAATATTAATCTTTGTATCTTAATTATTTTTCCATAAAACAATTTTTAAACAATAAAGAGGTGAATAAAATGAAAAAAATTAAAGTTTTATTTAAAAATTCGTATGAATTAGAATTGAAAGAAAAGGGTTCTGTTGGGGATATAATTGATTTAAGAGATTCTATTGAAATTAATCTAGACGAATTAGGTAAAAATTATCAAGAAGAACAACTGGCAAAAATGCATTCTTCCTTGCAACAAAAATATGAAGAAAAAATCAAAGAATTGCAGCACCAGCACGAGAAAGAAAAAATGCTCCTAGAACACAATAAGGAACAAGAAATTTTTCAATTACAATTAAAAAGAGCGAATTTTAACATTAAATTAATGGGAGAAAACTTAGAACAATGGTGCGATAATGAGGTGCAAAACCAATTGTTAATTTCTAATGATATCACTTGGATAAAAGATAACCAAATCATTAATAATGCTAAAGGGGATTTTATTTACAAACTCCATTTTAACGCTGAAAAAAAAGATGATCAAATTTTAACTTCCGCGCTTTTAGAAATGAAATCAGAAGTGAAAAACAATTTAGTTCCTCAAACTAAAAAACGTAAAAACGAACAATATTTTAAAAAATTAGATCAAGATCGTAAAAATAAAAATTTAGAATTCGCTCTTTTAGTAAGTGAATTAGAATACGACCAAGAAAACGATATTCCTGTTAAAAAAGTGCCTGAATATGAAAATATGTTTATTGTGAGGCCGGCTTATTTAGTCGTTTTTCTTAACATTATTACCGCTTTAGGACGTAAACATAAAGAATTAATTATGAATGATTTTCAAGAAAAACAAGAGTTTAAAAAAGAACAAGAAATTAAAGATGATTTTCAAACGATGAAAAACGAAATCTTAGATAATTCCTTTAAAAATATCGAAAATAATTTAATTACGATTCAGAAAGAAAACGCAAATATTAAAAAAATATCTAACTCTTTATTTGAATCTTATGAAATTATTCAAACTAAAATTAATACTATTTTAGAACACCATTTTAAAACAGTTTTAAATAAGATTAATAACTTTAAAATTGATAAAATTATTAAAAAAATTAACCATTTGGAGGGATAATAATAAGTTCTTAAAACCTTTTCACTGTCTTTGAGTAACCAAATCAAATAATAATTTGGTATAATGGATAATGTAATTTATAATATTGATATTTAAAATCTAAATATTTTTTATTATTAAATTAAATTTCATTTTATCTCGTTAGAAAGAAAAGCTAAATATTTGAAAAAAATTAGTGTTTTGCTTAATTATTTTAAAAAAACTTATCATAAAATAATTAAGTTTAATGTTTTACTTTTGACTTTGATTTCACTAACTCTTTTGTTAGGCGGATTTCATAGTTTTAATCTTTTTTTAGAAAAAGATAATTTTGTTAAATTCAGATGGTATTATTTTTTTTCTTTTTCAAAACAGTGTCTCTTTTTAATCTTAATTACTGTTTTTTTAATGATTTTTCAAAAAAATAAACGTATTACTGATATTTTTGCTTTATGTTCTTTGGTGAGCATTATTATCAACACTATCTTTTTGCGTTCTTTTATTAGGGATTGGAATATTTACCCTTCTTCAAGGGTACCGTTTTTTAATTTAATTATTTATTTTTTAGAATATATCATTATTCCTATTTGTTTTGTTATTTTTTATTTTATTAACGGTTCTTTTAAAGTTGATTACAGTATGTTAGGTTTAACGTTAATTCATCCTTTACTTTATTTCATTGATAGTTATTTAGTTAATTTATTGATGAATTGGTCTGAAGAAAAAATTTTCAGTACTCGTTTTTTTGCCAAACAATTGATTAATTATGATAACCAAAAAAATCTCTTTATTTCTTATTGCAAAATTTTTCTCGTTTTTTTATTTTTAACTACTGGGATTATCTTTTTACAAAAAAAGAAAAAATTTCTTTGGTGGTGGAAAAGTGTATTTTTCTTCTCCCTTTTATTGTTTGTTTCTTGTATAGCCCTTCAACCGAAAGAATGGTTGCACGCTAAAGAAGTGGTTTTAAACCCTACCACCATGGGAACCGGTCTTTTCCCTGAAACACAAGAAATGTCTGAATATTTTCAAACAGTTTCAGATTTAACCCCAGAAGAACTCAAAAAAAATAATAATAAAATTTTAGAATTAGGTTCCGGTTGTGGTAATGTTACTCAATATTTAATAGAAAAATTTGGGGTAGAAAATATAATAGCTGTGGAAATAGATGACTTTTTATGCCAAGAATTAAAAACTCGTTTTCCTGGTTTGAAAGTTATTCAAGGCAATGCCGCTCATTTCGAAACTTTACTCCAAAAAGAAAAAATAACGCATCAACAAATTAAAGGAATTGTTTCTACTTTACCGGTCGGTATTTTCGATTATCAAGATTTTCAAAGTTTAAAAACAGGTATTGAAAAAATAGTGGTCCAAAATAATATTAAATATATGAATTATCGTTTTAAAATGTTTGAAACTGAAACTAGAGAAATGCCAGAACTGAAAAAAAGTCATAATTTCATGTTTATTTCGGAAATGGTAATGCCTTTAAGCGTTTATACTTACGTTAAAAAATAAAATTTAATTTTATATCAATGCAACGTATCTTTTACTTAAAAGAACCTTTTTAAGGTTCTTTTTTATCGTTTATGATTATATATGCAATAAATAAAAAGAGATTTTAAGAAAAGAATTCTCTTTTATCGGTAAATTTATGTTTTTATTTCTAGAAGGAAAAAGATTTAATTTTTTACATTAAAAATAATTAATGATTCTATATTAGTGTAAAATATTAATGTAAACTAAAAAGACACTTATCAAAAAAAAAAAAAAGTTAGACAAAAATATATTTAAAAGTTAAAT
>NZ_AKIM01000059.1:0-777 GCF_000300695.1 Italian clover phyllody phytoplasma str. MA1 | reverse complement strand
GCTAGAAATAATAACTCTTCTGAAGAAGTTATTAACAATCTTGTGAGGCAAAATATTGAATTAAGTAGTCGTATCGCTGCTCAACAAATTATTCTTCACAACGCTATGCCTCAACAAAACAATCAAAATCAACGAAACAATCCTATAAGACGTTAAATAATAATTTAAAATATATTTTATTGTTATTATCAATATAAAAGGAGATTTAATTGATGTTTAAATTAAAAACAAATTTATTATTATTGAATATATTTGTATTGATTTTATTAGGATTATTATTCATCACTAATAATTATCAAGTTATGGGAATGGGTAATAAAAATAGTAATAATAATGAAATTTCTAACGATGAAGAATATGTTTTGTATATAAATGCAGAATTTTCAATACAAAACGAATTGGTAAATTTCAAAATTAATGACGAAAAAAAAGATGAACTCTTGAAAAAAACAAAAATGTATTACAAAAGCAATCAACAAATATAATAAAAGAAAAAATAATAATCAATTATCAACAACTTATGATGATCAACCAGAAAGTTCTCGAAGAAATATAAGTTCAAAAATAGAGAAAGAAATTGATTTATCAGATGATAGTCTTCAATTTATCAATTTAATAAAAAACAATTCTAATACAAATTCAATTGATAAACCAGAAAGTTCTAAAAAGAACGATTATAAAAAATAAAAGGAGATTTAATTAATGTTTAAAATTAAAAATAATTTATTATTATTGAATGAGTTTATTGTATTTGCTTTCTTAGGATTTTTTTTAATT
>NZ_AKIM01000058.1:0-764 GCF_000300695.1 Italian clover phyllody phytoplasma str. MA1 | reverse complement strand
TACATCAAAGATCGTCATCCTTTCGACCGTTGGAATAAAAGAGGTTTAACTTACGATCGTACCACTTTAAACGGATTCAATTCCGCTTCTTTCGATATGGAAGATGACAGTTCTTTATATTCAAATATCAATTTTGAAAAACAACAATTCAAAGGCCCAGGAGGTAACTATTTAATCCTTAAATACAAAGGCCCTAAACATTTCTTAGAAGAAGACAAAGACTATTACCTTGGTCGCGCACGTGTTCACGATTCTGATTTTAAATTAACCCATTTTCACCTTCACTTCAATCCTGTTCGTAAAACTTTATCCCTTTACCAAGATAAACATCATGCAAAACCTCAAAACAATAATCAAAAATAATTTCACCAATATTAAAAGACTCTAATTTAGAGTCTTTTTTATTTTACACACAATAATGGTAAGGCCATTAAAACCAATAAAAACTAAAAAAGGAGAAAACAAATGAAAAAATTAAAACAAAAAGACACCATTTTCAATATTGAATTTATATTTACATTAATAAGCATTATGTTAACAACAAGTATAATTTGTATTTTCATTAATCATAATTTTAAAGAATATGTTGACTTTCAAAAAGATCATTTAAAAGAAAACATTAATCATCAAAACAATCATTTAAAAGAAAACATTAACCTTGTTGAAAAGGAAATTGATAAATTTCAACAAGAAACCCAAAGTAATTTTCAAAAAATTAATGAAAATATAGATAAATTAGAAAAAATGATAATAAATCAAAATAA
>NZ_AKIM01000057.1:0-1821 GCF_000300695.1 Italian clover phyllody phytoplasma str. MA1 | reverse complement strand
ACGCAATTAATCTATCCGTATTAAAACAATTAATAAATTATATCGAACAAGGCCAATGGGAAAAGTTAAAACTTTACTACCAAATAATCAAACCCCAAAATCTACTCGACTCCCAAAATACAAAAATATTTACAGCTTTAAAATATTTATTTTTAGAAAAACAAACAACTCATCCTTGGGATAAAATAAAATCTCAAACTGATATAATCAAAGAGTTATTAACATATTTACAAACTAATTTCCAACAAGATAACTTTACCAAAGAATCATTATCTTTTTTAAGTGATGATGTTAATGAGGAAAATAACCTTGATTTTTTAGCTAACCTAAAACATACCTATACCCAAGAAAAACTGTTTCAACAACTCTTAAAAATCATTAGTCCTTCTTTTGAAAATAAAGATCCTTATCATAAACATCTATACTACCAAGAAATCTTTGATAAATTAAGAAAATTTATGTCCTTTATGCCTCATCCCTCCGATAAGACTTTGTTAACTTTAAATCAAATGACTTCTTGTCATCCTGAATTTTTTGAAACTGATAACCAAGCCAAACAAAAAATTCAAGAAGAATATTACCGTTTTTCAGAAGCTTTCAAAGGATTAAATCAAGCCACGAAAGGCTTTAAAAAGGGTCAAATTATCACCATTGGGGGCTATACAGGTTTAGGAAAAACCACTTTTGTTTACAACCTTCTTTTAGATATCACTAAAACCAAACACCAAGAAACTCATCATCATCATCCCCATCTCTTAGTTTTTTCTTATGAAATGACGATGGAGGAAAATTTAAGTCGTTTATTAGCCTACCAAACTCAAATTCCTTTAGATGTTATTTTAGATAAAAATTGGGAAGACTTAAACATCACTCAACATACCTACATGGAAAGGATGAAACAAGCCAAACAATTTTTTACCCAACTTAAATTATCATTTAGTTATGATCAAGGCAAAAACATTGATTATGTAATTGATTTAGTTTATCGCCTTCATTTAGAAAAACAAGTCGAAATTATCGTCATTGACCACCTTCAAATAACCAAAACCACAACCCACTTAGAAAATGACCGTTTAGCCATTGACGAAATTATGACGAAACTCAAACAATTAGCCATGGAATTAAACCTTGTTATTATCATTTTATCTCAATTTTCAAGAGATACATACAGCAATTACCAAAGTAAATCACCAGAAATAACAGCTTTAAAAGGAAGTGGTGGAATTGAAACTAACTCAGATATCGTCTTAATGATGTCTGAATTCCAACCCAAATTATCCAAAGACCAAGACAAACCCTTAAATATCTATAATCAAAATTGTAATCAATTATATTTAGCATCAAAAAATAACGAATCTCAAAAAATCATTGAATTATCTATTAAAAAGAATCGCAGTGGTACCAAAAAGAACTTAGTTTATCACTTTGAAATGACCACGCAAACCTTCCAAGAAATCGGTTATATTTTACCTTATCCATTAGAAAGTTATTAAGGAGAAAACTCAATGAATTATCAAGATAAAATAAAACACATCCAAACTCATTTCCCCATGTCAGTTTTATTAAAAAAATTAAATATAATACCACCAAACTTCAACCCCAAATATCGTTTCCCTTACCCCATTCATCAAGGCCAAAATCCCACTTGTTGCCATTTAACTTCAGATAATAAAATTCATTGTTGGAAATGTTGTAAAGATTACGATATTATTGATGTTTATATGACTATCCGTCAAATTCAATCCTTTCATGAAGCGATTCAAAGAATAGAAGGTTATGAATTCTTTCGAATTTAAAACCTTAAGTCAACAAGAAAAAGAA
>NZ_AKIM01000056.1:0-875 GCF_000300695.1 Italian clover phyllody phytoplasma str. MA1 | reverse complement strand
ACAGTCCTCTTCAGACAAAAAAGTGAAAAAATTTTTGTTGATTTATTAGTTAAAAAAATAATTAAATTCAAAAGGATATATTTTTTTATGGTTTTTTCTATATAATTTTTTATATAGTTTATTTAAAGGAGAAAAAAATATTCTATGCTAAATAAGCGCTTTAGAAAAAAACCATTAAACTTGATAAAAACATACACTCGTATTTTTTTATTAAGTTTATTTTTTTAGTGTTATCAAAAAGACTTTTAAAGACTTTTGCAGATAACTAAGAGTTTCTTCATACGGACAAAATAAGGGTCTTTTTCTTTTGCTAAAACATATATAACACTATGGTAAGACCATAAAATAAAAATCTTAAAGGCGGGAACAAACCGTGACTAAAATTAAATCTTTAAAAAAAATTTTCTTAATTATTTTTTATTAATCAATATTTTATTATTTCATAAAAATTATCTTCTCCTCTAGCTATTTTCATAAACGAATCGAAACACCAATAAATCTAGCTGATCCCCAAACCCTTAAAGATGAATGGAACGCTCAATCTTAATTAAAAAGATACGATATCAACGTCATAGATATAAAAAATATTCCTAAAATATTAAAAACAACTTCCAATATCGAATTTTCTCCTAATTGGGATCTTGAAGAGCCCGTATATAACTACTACGGGCATAGTGACGTCTCAAAAAAACCCTTATACAATCATTAACGGCAAATTTTGACGGGGGGGAATTCCTCTTTATAATTATCGCCTCAAAAAAACCCTCCTTAAGGTCTCATATGAGTCTATTTTCCTATCCTAAATCCTTTTAATAAGTAATATGAACATGAAGATGGTAAATACACTTTAGAAGAACTCCTTGAAAGAGTAGGTG
>NZ_AKIM01000055.1:0-1290 GCF_000300695.1 Italian clover phyllody phytoplasma str. MA1 | reverse complement strand
TATCTCTTTTTAATGAATTAGAACAAATGTGTTATCAAGAATTAAAAAATATTCCTTTGTTAATTAAACCGCAAAAAATTTTGATTACAAAAACTAAAAAGTAATAAATCATAAAAGTTAACTTTATTTTATTTAAATATATATAAGAAAAGGAAAAATATGATAAAAATCAATAAAATAAAATTAATTATTTATTTTTGATTATTTTGACATTTTTAACTATAAAAGAATTAACTAATGATTTTTTTACTCAAGGAACTAAAAAGTGGAAAATAATCAAATTATCGCGATGATTAAAGATTCTAATATCGAAAAAATTACTTGTGAAGAAACAGGAAATAAAACATTAAACCAAAATAGAATTAAAATAAAGGCTTATACAAAAAATAAAGAAATTATTTGGACTAAAATGGATTATACTTTTTATTCAGGGATGATAAGTATTTGAATGGAAAGACCTTCAATTGTATTCACTCCTGTTGATCCAAATAATTTCAATTTTTTAAGGTTTTTATTTGTTATTATTCCTGTTTTATTTTCTAGTATTTTTATGTTTTATATTATAAAAACAATAAGTTTACAATCAGTCAAATTAAAATCTAATCTTCTTATTTCTTCTAAACAAAAAAACTCTTTTCACTTTTCAAGATGTGGATGGCAACGAAGAAGAAAAAGAAGAGATGAAAGAATTAATTGATTTTTTAAAAAAATCCTAAAAAATACCAAGATATAGGGGCTTCTATTCCAAAAGGAGTTTTATTAGAAGGACCGCCAGGAACTGGTAAAATTTTATTAGCCAAAGCAATCGCTGGAGAGGCAAATGTTCCTTTTTATTCAGTATCTAGTTCTGAGTTTGTAGAAAAGTATGTCGGAGTCGGCACTTCAAGAATAAGATCATTATTCAAAGATGCTAAATATAATTCTCCCTGTGTAATTTTTATTGACAAAATAGATGTTGTAGGTGGTAAAAGAAATTCTGGCAATAGTGGTGGTTCGCAAGAAAAAGAACAAACTTTAAACCAATTATTAGTTGAAATTGATGGTTTTAATTATTGGCGCTACCAACCGAAAAGATATGCTAGATTCAGCTTTACTTCGTCCTGGAAGATTTGATTGTCAATTTACTGTTGTTTTGCCTGATGTTAAAGCTAGAGAAGCTATTTTAAAAGGCACATGCGAAAAATAAAAAATTAGATAAAAAAGTTGACAAATATTTTTTTTATGTTATCATATAGTAAATTAATAAATAATTTTTTCTAAAAGGTATTTATTTTAGAAAAATTAGTTGTT
>NZ_AKIM01000054.1:0-7371 GCF_000300695.1 Italian clover phyllody phytoplasma str. MA1 | reverse complement strand
AAAATGAACGAACAAGAAGCAGCAGCAATTTTATTTTCGTTAAATATGCATGAACAAACCCACAACAAAAAGAAAAAACAATCTAAAATCTATACAGGTATTGATTCTAAAGGTTTTATTGACACTCTTTGCCTTAAAAAGCCCAAAAAAAAGCAATTGAAATTAAAGGTTAATAACTGTGAAGAAATATTAATTAAACCAAAACACATCAAAAGAAATAAAAAAACCCAAAAAATTAAATATACATTGGCAAATATCCAATTAAAGGAACAAAAAGAATGAAATATATTTACGGTTTAAAACAAATTATGCATTTTTTAGCTAATATAGATACATTTCACATTTTAGTAAGTGCTAATATAAAACAAACTAACTATAATATTACGGAAAAAACATTATTTTTAAAAGAAACAGATATTGCCAAAATAAAAACAGTATTGCAAGAATTAAATAAAACCCTTTTTAATTTAGAGTTTGATGATACTTTAGAACAAAAATATTTTTTTAATAAGCAAACAAAACAATTATACATTAATCCTGCTAAAATAAATGTTTCTTCTTTCTATGAGCAAAATAAGCATAAAAATAGTCCTGCTTGGTTAGATAATTTCGAAAAAGAATTAGGATTTAAAAATTAAAAGGAGTTTATAACATCAATGAAAATTCAAGAAATTCAAATTAACAAAAAAACAGAAATAATAGCTTTTTTAAAGCAAGAAGGGTTATTAGTTCATGATGAACGATTTTATATAGACAAAATGGAATTATTTTTAAATAAGACCAATTTTTGTCTACATTATAATAAATCTCTAGAAGGGCTTTTTTTACAACAATCTAAAAAAGATGTTTTAGAAAATTTTATTGTTGATCACTCTCTAGAAAGTTTTTTGAACTATATCGAAATGAGAAAACCCAAAAAAGTTTATCTTTTTTATAAAAACAACAAAAATAGGCAAAGGAGTTTGAGAAGATGAAAAAAAATATTTTTGCTATCCCCGCTATTAAAGTAGCATTAAACCAAAATAGTTGGGAATGGTTTCGACATCGTAAAAAATTTATCAATGCTTCCGAAGTAGGAACAATAATGGGTCTCAATCCTTATGAAACCAAAGAGGACTTGCTTTTTAAAAAAGTATTTGGGAGCGATTTTATTACTAATGAAGCAGTGGAACACGGCAAAATAACCGAACCAAAAGCAAGAAATTTTTATTGTTTTTGTCATGGGTTAAAATATGTTCCCGCTGTTTTTACCAGAGGTTTAATGTCCGCCTCTTTAGATGGTTATAACGAAGAAACAAAAACTTTGTTAGAAATCAAATGCCCTTTAAATCCTGATGGTCCTAGTTGGCAAGTTTTTTTTAAAACAAAAGAAATACCTCCATATTATTGGGCCCAAATACAAGCTCAACTTTATTGTAGCGGTTTGGAAAAAGGTTATTTTTTTGTTTTCGTGAATGACAAACTTTTCCGAACCCAAGAAGTTTTTTTAGATAAAAGTTTTATAGCGAAAATGTTCATGGAAGCAGAAGCTTTTCAACAAGAATTAGATAAAAGTAGAAAGATGGTCGATTTAGCTCGTCTGGCTGAAAATAAAAAAAATTAACATCAATAATAAATTAAAAAAGAAAGAGGAATTAAAAAAATGGCTAAAAAAAACAAAAAAAAGGACATGACTGAGAATAATGGCGCCACCACATGTTCTAAAAAAGAATTAATCAAACAAATCGCTGCAACAACTCAAAACACTGTTAAAGCAACAGAGGAATTTTATAATGCTTTCGAAAAAAATTTATTTCAAGCTATAACTACTTATGAAAAAGTAAACTTATCGCCTTATATTGGTAAATTTGTTTTAAAAACTCGTGCAGCCTACATAGGAAGAAATCCTAAAACAGGCAAAAAACTTAAAATACCCGCGAAAACAGTAGTTAGTTTTAAAATTGCCTCGGTTTTAAAGCAAGAAGTGGCTGATCTAGAAATCGTTTAACCAAAATTGTTCTTACCCATAAAGAAGGGGAAAAATTTCTTAGAACTCCTTTAATTTTCTCCTTCTTTTTTTCTCCTACTTTATGGGTAAGAAAACCATTATCAAGAAAGGAAATAAAAAAAATGGCTGTAAGAAAAAAAGGCACTCATGCTCAACCGATGAACGCTAAAAAACAACTTAATAAAAAAACTACAAATAAAAAGGTTGATAAAAAGGACAAATTATTTATTATCGCACAAATAAACAAATTATTAAAAGAATTGGAATAAAACCTAGAAAGGAATAAACCTTATGTTGAATTGGTTATTGAAAATAAAAATGTTTCTTCTGGCTTTGTTTTTAAATATAAGCGATTTTTGTCTCAAATTTGTTAAAGGATTTACGGTTGAGGAAATTTTGACCCATAGAATAGATACTATGCAAACCACTATTTTTACTGTCTTGCTTATAACAGGGTTTAAACCTGTTTTCCAATTATTAATTAATATTATTGTTTTTGTAAAAGACATCATTATGGGTTGTTTTTTTAAGCAAAGAAAATTAAAACATTTAGCGAAAAAAGAGGCTAAACAAGAAGAAAACCTCCAATTACTATTGCAAAAGCTTGAAAAGATAAAAAGTTCTAACCACAAATTAAGAGAACAAATAGAAACTTTAACACAAAATATTGGAAAAAAGGAAGAAAAACATGAATGAACATTTATTTAGTTTAGGTTTTATGTTAGGCAGTTTGTTTACTTGTGGTATTTTATTTTTAATAAAAAAGATTTTTTTTACTAATCATATCACCCCTTCGAACAAAGATTTAGAAGATATTTCCTTAATTATTAAAAATCTTCATATTAATCATAAAAAAGATAACCCACAAATAAATGCAAAAATAAACCAAGAAAGAGAAGAATAAAAAATATGGCTATTAATAAAAAAAATTCAGCAAAACCATTATCTAAAACTAGAAAATTGTTTAATTGGTGGTTAGTTATTGCCCTGCTTTTAACAGTGGTAACTATTAGTAGTTTATGCTTTAAAAACCATTTTCAAACTCAAGACCAAAAGCAAACTATTCAAGAAACAATAAATAATGAAAAACAAGAATGTCTAGATTTATACATCGACCAAATAAAAAAGTTAGAAGAACATATCAAAATTAAAGAAGAAGAATTAAAAGATAAAGAGCTGACAGCTGCTTATAAAAACACTTTAACTATTATTAAAGAACTTAAAGAAAAACAAAAAAAACAAATTCAAAATATTATTGATTTTAAAAACTACTTAAAACAATTAGAAAATAAAATTAAAAAAATGGAACAAAAAATAAAAAAAGCTCCTAATTTAGAAGAGAAACATCGTTTAACTGAAGATAAACTCTTAACAGAAAAAGAATTAATTCAACTAAAAAAAGAAGAAAAAACTTTAGAAGAGAAACAAGAGCTAACCAAAATTATCCAAAATATAGAAGAAAAATTAAAAGACACTAATTTAACTGCTACTGATAAAACTACTCTTAATAATGACAAAATTAGTAAAGAAAATAGAATCCAAACCATTGATAATAAAATAGCTCAAATAGCTACTAAAATTAATTTAAAACAAGATCTTGCTGCTTATCAAAGAGAAATAGAAGATCCTAATACGCAAGCAGAATTAAAACCTCATTTAAACGAATGCATTCAACATTTACAAGACCAATTAGCTAAATTAAATTAATATTAGTAAATACCAATGAGCCAATTAACTTTTATTGAAAAAATTGCTTTATATTTTAGTTGCCTTTTGTTAGGTTTTGGTCTTCATGCACAATTAAATTCTTCCCAAATTATTCTAGAAGAGAAATATTCTCTTCTAGAAAACAATAATAAAAAAGTAGCACAAGAAGAATTATTAAAAAATAATACCTATTTAAATAATGTCTTCAAACCACAAAACGAAATCATTAACAGTTTATTTTATGAACAAATAAAACCTCTTGAAGAAACTACTACTATGGCTGATATGAAAGTTTACCATGTTTATTTAGGACAAAATGCTACTATGAAAGATGCTTTAGGTTGGTTAGGTCATCATTTTAAAGATAAAACTTTTAAAAGCACTTTTACTTATGCGCTATATAATAATAAGACCAATGATCAACTTATTGAATTTGATTATCGTATTAAAGAACCACCACCACAAGGTTTTTTATTAGCTTATTTTGATGGTGGACAAAGAGAAGGGGTTAATAATACTTTCACTTTAGAGCAATTAAAACAAATGGGTCATGGAGCTAAAACGTTGTATTATTTATGGGCTAATCATCAGCCTTTACCGAACAAACCTAATGAAAACTTACCAGCTATTCCTTTTGAACCCACTAATTATGAATTAGAAATTTTTTATGATAAAGGAACTAATTTTGGTGGACCTTCTTATTTAGCGATTGATAAAATAGCTCTGAAAGATATTAGAAATCAGCAAATAGTTGCTATTTATCCTATTAATCAAAAAATTGAAGAACCTTTTGTGATCTTTAATTATGATTTTGAACTTAAATTTCCTTTTTATAATTACGTTCAAGAAGGCATGTTATGGAATACTAATCATATTAAATCTTTAAAAAAGATTGATTTATATGAGAAAAGAACTAAACAGAAAAGAACTTTATATTATGATGTAGATTAAAAATTATTAAAAAAGAAAGAAGTTTTATAAATTATTTAGTTTACTTATTATTTAATAATTTTAAGAATAAAGTGAAAGGAAAATTAAAAATGAAACAAAATCAACCTAAAAGTTGGTGGTATTATTTGAAAAATATTTAAATAAATACTTAGCCAAACACATTGTTCAAATTGGCTTAAAATTAATCGGTGGTTTATTCATTATGACTGTTACAATATGTGCGCTTAAGATGGTTCAACGCTAAATTGTATTACATAATTTTGCTCGTGCTCGGAGAAAGATAATTGAAAATAATATTCTTGTCCTTCAATAAGACATTAAACTGTTGAAAACTATACAAATTATTGGCGAATAATTGTATAGAAAACATTTAATTTATTTGTTTTTGAAATAAATAAAAATTATTTTACAAATATAAATTAATGTTTTTTTGAAAATTTTAACTTTAAGGCTTTGATGAGAACTATACAAATTATTGGCGAATAATTGTATAGAAAACATTTAATTTATTTGTTTTTGAAATAAATAAAAATTATTTCAAATAAAATTAAAATTGTTTTGATAACGTTTGTATTAATATTAAATTCTCCTTTCTAAACCTTATTTAGAAAGGAGAATTTAATATTTAAAATCAATTAATAAATAAAATGAAAAAATAAAAAAGAATAACTTTCTTAGTCCTCAAATAAGACGTTAAACTGATTTTTTTAAATTAAAAAGAAAGGAAAATGCCATGCATGTTATTAATTAAAACAAAGCTTTATTGGTTGTTTGTAGGTCTTTTAAGTTTATTTACTGTCATTCTTTTTAGTTATGGACTTTATACCAAATATGCTAACCCTCAAACCCTTTCTCTTGGACAACAAAATAAAACCAAAGAGGCAAGGGAAGCAGCAGAACAAATTCAAAAACAATTAAAAGCTTTAGGAGACCAATTAGCCAAAGAAAACCAACAAAGAGCATTAATAAGAAAGCAGTATGACCTTATTGATTATGAAATAAATCAAAATATAGCTGCTATTAATACTTTAAACACCAATATTACCGAAAAAGAACAAACTTTAGCTGCCTCTTTTGACACCTTAAGCGCAGAAGAAAAAACTCAATTACAAGAAGAAATTAATGTTTTAAAAAAGCAAAGAGATGAACATTTGGGAAAAGGAAAAGCTTTAATTATCCAAAGAAAAAATTTAGATCAAGAAGAACAAAAAATTATTCAAAATATGGATGATTTACAACAAAAAACCAAAAATATCGCCTCTTTAGCTTCTTTAACAGATAATATCAACCTGCTCCAAGAAACTATTCAATATAATTATGCCAATAAAACTTTAATTAAAAAAATGTTAGCGCAAGCTAAAGATAATAAAGAAGAAATTAAAAATCTAAAAAGTTATGATTTATTTTTAGACGAACAATTATTATATTTTGGCCAACAAGTAAGACAATTAGAAAAAGAATTAAACGCTAAAAAAAATAATCAATTGTATCAAGAGGATAAAGCAATCATTACTTTTAAAGATGTTTTCGGGATGGAACGAGAAAAAGAAGCTTTACAAGATTTGATTTATTATTTTAAAAGCGATCAAAAATTAGTTAATTTTGATAAAGTAACTCCGCGTGGTTATTTGCTATATGGCCCACCAGGGACAGGAAAAAGTTATTTAATGAAAGCTCTTTGTGGTGAAGCAGGTGATATTCATTTTATCGAAATTGAACCATCTAAATTTGATAAAACTTATGTTGGCGAAGGGAACGAAGAATTAGAAAAAATTTGGGCCGAAGCGGAACAGTATGATAAAACGATTATTTTTATCGATGAAATAAGTGGTTTAGCTAATAGAGAAGATAAAAACACTAGTCAAACTGCTAGTAATATTCTCAACAATTTATTAACCAAACTGGATGGTTTCAAAAAAAGCGATAAAAAAATCATTTTAATGGGAGCTACTAATCATTTAGAGAAAATAGATTCCGCTCTAAGAAGTCGTTTTTCGGAAGAAATTAAAATAGATTTAATTAAAAACGAAGAAATAGCTAAATTTTTAAAATTTTTAGTAAAACCTTTTCAAATCAGTTATCATACTTTTTTGCATTTAAATGAAATAGCTAAAAGATGCGAAAATAAACATTATTCTAATCGTGCTTTAACTGAGTTAATCGAAGGTGCTTATAAAAAAACTAATCGTTATAAGTATGAGAATCCTTTAGAACATGAAGTAATGCTGCCTTCTGACTTAGATGAAGTCCTAGATAATAAACAAAATATTGTTAAAAGTCAAGAGGAAATAATCCAAAGAAGAAAAGCTTGTGAAGAACAATATGCCACTTGGAAAGAAGGGTTTCAAAGATATTTACCTAAACCAAAAGATATGACTAAAGTAGAAGCAGTTTATACTTTTTATGGTTTAGAAGGTTTAGGTTATTATCAAAAAATCATGAATCAATTGAAATATGATCAACATCCCTTACAAAAAGAATTAAAAACTCTGTTAGAACAAAAAGATAAATTAGCAAGCGAAGTAATAGCTTTAGAACAAGATCAAGCTAGGAATAAAACTTTCATAGAACAAAAACAAAACGCTATAACTCTTTTAGAACAACAAATTAAAAATCTAAACAATGAGATTACAGAAGAAAAAGAGTTGTGTGAAGAAAGAATAAAAACCCAAAAAGAACCAACTGATTTAGCTTATTTTGTTAAACATCCTTTTAACCAATGGAAA
>NZ_AKIM01000053.1:0-769 GCF_000300695.1 Italian clover phyllody phytoplasma str. MA1 | reverse complement strand
GTTGCTCGTAAAAGTGTTGATTTGGTTTAAAACTTCAGGAAAGAATTTGAAAAGCGTCCAATAAATTGCCCCACCAATTAATAATAACGGTATACACCAAATGAGGATTTTAAAAAAAGTTTTGATGATTTTAAGCAACCAGTTTTCTTTGTTAGTTTGAGTTTCGATAATGATTTTAGGAGTTGGAGTTTTTCTTTTGATAATTATTTTATTAGATTTATTGTTTTTGGATTGATTTGTTTTATTATTGTTTTTTGATTGATTTTTTTTAGTTTCAATTATTTTTTTTGACATATTTTTACTCGCTTTCTTTTTTTGGATTTAAATTTTTTTGAAAATAAAAAAGACTCTCGTTTAGAGTCCTTTAATGTTGGTGAAATTATTTTTGATTATTTGTTTGAGATTCAGTGTGATGTTTTCCTTGGTAAAGAGATAAAGTTTTTCTTTTTGGGTTGAAGTGGAGGTGAAAATTGGTTGATTCAAAGTTAGAATTGGAAACACGTGCGTGACCAAGGTAATAGTCTTTGTCGTCGTCTAAGAAGTGTTTAGGGCCTTTGTATTTAAGGATTAAACAGTTACCACTTGAGTTTTCTTTGAATTGTTTTTCGAAATTGATATTTGAATATAAATGACTGTCGTCTTCATTATAAAAATGTGAATGTTCGAATCCATTAATGGAGGTTTCCTTATAAGTTAACCCTCTGTTATTCCAACGGTCGAAAGGATAACGGTCTTTGTTGTAACAAGCTAAGTTAGAAGGTTCTTTTTG
>NZ_AKIM01000052.1:0-4518 GCF_000300695.1 Italian clover phyllody phytoplasma str. MA1 | reverse complement strand
GTGGTATTATATTTAATTTTTTTAATAAAACAGACATGGGGAAATGAGTTTGGATGTGTTTTATTTTATCTTGATAATTCATTGATGAGCTCCTTAATTTATTGTATTATTGTTTTTTATAAACTAAAATAGCCACTCGAGGAAGTGGCTTGCAATTGGTAATAAAAAAGACCTTCAATTTTGAAGGTCTTAGAATATAAAAATAAAACTTGAGATTAAAAATGATTTATGATAATTTTGTTTTGAATTTTTATGTATAAATATGGTTTTAAGTCTTTTGAAGTTGAAATGTAGGTATTAGATTTTATGTATGAAATTTATTATTTTTATCTTTTTATTTTTAGAGACATTGGACTTAATTCATGTAAAGTCTTTATTTTATTCGAATAAAAACTTAGTGCTTTCGTAATTGATGTATATTTTGTAATTTAATAGATTTACAAGCGTATGATTATCAAATTAAGAATATTTATATTTTTTTGTAAAAAAATAATGTGAAATACCCTACGTATAAATTTCCTTGGTTGTATTATTTATCTAATTAATTTTTGATTTATGATGAAAAAGTTCAGTTGTTTCCTTTTTTTGTTATAAAACAGTTCCCAGAAATGTTTTTATTATTAAAATATATTTAATTTTTTATTTTAGGTTTTTTTATAGGATTTTCTTTATTATATAATAGATCATTTTTTTTTATGTTACATAATTTTCCTGATTTAACACCAGCTTTAAAATTGTTATATCCAAAAGCTAAAATATTTATAATTTTATTAAAAATTCTTTTTATTTCATTATCGTTTTGTATTTTTGTATTATTTTTAATAAATTGTGTATATTTTTCCTTTAAATTTTTTAATTCATTTTTATTAGAATGATTAAAATAATATTCAAATTCATTATAAAAACTTAAATCTTGCAAAACTTTTTTAATATAATGTTTCAAAAACAACAAAGCATTATCATCACTTAAAGAAATATTTTTTTAAAATGTCATATTTTTTTATTTCATAATTTTGGTCTTTTTTGTTGCCTTGAATAATAATGATTTTGCTTTTTAACAATAAATTTAAATTTTGATCAATTATATGATTGAAATCACTACTAATTTTTTCTTTTGAAAAAAATTTTTATAATCTAATTTAGAATTTTCTATTAAAGTTTTTTTATTAAAAATTAAAACATTTTCATTTTTGGGTTCTAATTTGAAAATATTTTTTGCTACAAAATACAAACAATCTATAGTACATTTTTGATTCATCCAATAAGCATCTTTATTTTTTTTAAATTCTGAATAATTATTTTCCTCCAAAAATTGTTGAATAATATTTTCATTTAATTTCGAATCATCTTTATACATTACTTTCTAATTTCTCCTTTTTTTTACCAAACCAAAAAACGCTATTTTTATCAATATTTAAAGTTAATTTTTGTTTATTTCTCGCTATTTGATAAAAATTTCTAAAATCTTGATGCGCTATATATTCCATATCTTCTTTTTTTAATTTTATTTTTTGTGATTTAGGAATTAAAAAAGCAATAGAACCATTAGCAATTTGTTCTAAATCTCTTTTGATTATTCGAGGTTTATAACTCATATTAGGAACCATATAAACATCTTTTTTTTGTTTTATTTTCTTTATAATATCGAATCTATCTATATATTTGTTATGCATATAAGTATCATAATTTTTTATATTTTGAATTTTCTTGCCATCTTCACTAATATTTCTTGATCTTAATACTCTTATATATTCTTTATTTTCAATTTCTTTTTCATTAATCTTAGTTAAATAAGCGTTGGTGATTTGGCGGTCTCTAAAAACTTCAAAAATATCAAAACGCATTTGTTTATAAATTTTATCAAAAAAACTGTCTCTATATATTACCCAATAAGGTAATTTATCATCACAAATATAATTACATTTTTGAATTAAATTTCTTTTATGAACAAAATCATAAATATTAATTTCGGAGGTTTTTTTTATTATCTACCATAAAATTAATTGTTTCTAATGAAACACCTTCAAAACCTTTATTTCCAAAATCAATAATATCTAAAATAGATTGAATTTTGATTTGTTCTCTGATTTTATCATATATAGGAGCGCTTAAAAAATTTTTTGGCATTATCAAAGAAACATATCTTGCTTGATTAAGAGATTTTTCTAGAAAAAAAGAAGCTAAATTATTGTTAGCAGGGGTTTTGAAATCTTTTAAAATAATTTTTTGTTCTTTATTTTTGGCTTTATTAAATGGAGGATTACCAATAATCAAATCTACTTTTTCATGTTTTAATTTTAAAAAATCTTGACATATAAATTTTAGATTAAAATTTTTGGGAATGGATGTTTTGTCATAAATAATTTGTAAAATTTCAACCATATCAGGATCTATTTCTACTAAAGTTAAATCTACTTTTTCTTTTTTTGCATACTTTTGAAAAATATAAGGCAAAAAATTCCCTGCTCCTACAGAAGGTTCTATAATTGAAATTTTCTTTTTATTATCGAATAAAGGTAGCTTTTTTATAATTTCTTCAATTAAAAATTTATTTGTAAAAAAAGCGGCATTTTGGTTTCTTTTATTGTTAGCTAATTCTACTATAATAGATAAACAAGTTTCATGGATATAATTTTTTTTCAATTATATATTTTTTTAAATTTTCAAAGATATATAGATTATGATTTTTAATTTCTGATTTAATTTCTGATGCATTAAGTATTTTTTTATTTAAAAAAATATTTATTTTTCGAGCTATTTGTTGAAAAATAATAGTTGGTACAGATTCACCGATGCTTTGGCGAATATTTGTTTCATGTTTTTTTAAAAGTGTTTTTTTCTCTAAAAGGGTTAATTTATTTAAATCAGATAAATCACTATCAATCCAACGAAAATCTTTAGGAATAGTCATCATTTTCATAATTTCTCTAATAGAAAAAACACGATCATCAAATGGATGGATTGTATGTTGACTAGCCATACAATCACTTCTCGTATGAATACAAGGAGCTACTTTATCCCAATAAGCGCGTGAGTATTTTTTACCTAAACTATTTTTATTGATAACAATTTGATTATTAATTATACGATGTGGTTTTTTATGTATTTCATCATTTTCAAAAGCACTTTGACCTGGTTTTAAATCTTTAATCCATTCGCGCATATGTTTAGGATAAATTCTAAATTGATGATAAAAATCATCAGCATCAAATTCTCCCCATTCTAAAGATTTCATTTGTTGAAGAACACAAGAAAGAGGTTTTTCTTCTGTAAAATCAGGAAATAATTCTAAAGGAGTGATGTGTTTGGTAATAGAATGTTCTACACCAATAATTAAAGTTCTACGTCGTGAAGAATTTGAACCATAATTTTTAAAATTAATAACTTGTGCATGAAAATTATATTGTGAACTTAATTCTTCTTCAATTAATTTTTCAATAGTGATAGTTTGTTTTTTTGAATTAATACATGCTGTTTTTAAAAAAAGTGCTACATTTTCTAAAATAAAAAATTTAGGTTTAATTTTTTTAATTAAATCAACACTTTCAACTACTAAACTATTTCTTAATATTTCTTTAGAATTTTTCTTTTGATTTAAAGTGCTAATACCTTGACAAGGGGGAGTAGCAATAACAATAGTTATTTGTTTTCCGTGTTTTTTAACAATATCTAATATTTTGTCTTTGTTTTCTCTAATATCTCCTAAAATATAACCTTCATCATTGACACAAACTTTATTGTTTTTTTGTATTTCCATCCTTTTTGATAAAAATTCATTAGTTGCTAAACATTGAAAATTTTCTTTTTTAAAACCATAACAGCCAATGCCAGCTGAGGAAAATAAACTAATATAAGTGTTTTTGTTATTCATGGTATCTATAATATTTACAATATTTTTTTTCTCCTTTGTTTAGTTTTTAATAGGTTTCTATTTGATAAAGTGTGATGTAACCTATTTCTTGGAAGGTTTGGGTGGTTAGTTCGAAGTGATAAACTAAGTTCTTTTTGGTGCCGCTTCGATTCTTTTTAATCGATAATTCAATGATTTTTTGAGATTCGTTGTTTTTTGATCCTAAATATAATTGATTACAATTTTGATTATAGATATTCAATGGTTTTTCTTGGTCTTTGGATAGTTTAGGTTGAAATTCAGACATCATTAAGACGATATCGGAGTTAGTTTCAATGCCGCCACTTCCTTTTAAAGCGGTGATTTCAGGTGATTTTCCTTGATAATTGTTGTATGTATCTCTCGAAAATTGAGATAAAATAATAATTACAATATTTAATTCAATCGCTAATTGTTTGAGTTTCGTCATTATTTCGTCAATGGCGAGACGATCATTTTCTAAATGATTACTAGCTTTAGTAATTTGAAGGTGGTCGATAACAATTATTTCGGCTTTTTGTTCTAAATGAAGGCGATAAACTAAATCAATGACATAATTAATGTTTTTACTTTTGTCATAACTAAACGATAAGTTAATGTTAACAAAAAAATGTTTGGCTTGTTTCATC
>NZ_AKIM01000051.1:0-2414 GCF_000300695.1 Italian clover phyllody phytoplasma str. MA1 | reverse complement strand
AATTATTGGCTGAATTGGAAAATAAGTTAATTACTTGATTAATGCCTTGGACTTTTCCTTGATTGATTTTATTGTTTAGTCTTTGAGTTTCTGGTTCGTTGTTAGTTAATAAATAGAACTCAAAACGCGTGTCTAATTTTTTTAATTGTTGTCCCTCTACCATGGCTTGTTTATAGCGGTCTCGGAGACAGGTTTTGAAATTAAACGCCATTATTCGTTTGGTTTCTGTGAATAAAACTAAATCAAATTTTATGTCTGGAATGAAGAATAAATAAGCCTGGGGGTATAAATTGATGATTCCTTTGTTTTGAAAATATAATAAAATGAAATATTCATTGATTTTACCACGGATTACTTTTTGACTTTGAGAATTGTGTTGTTTGTTAATAAAATATTCATTTAGGAGATTATGGTTTTTTATCATATATTCATTAAATGGTTTGTGGAATAAAGATGGTTGGATTATTTGTTTAGTGATGGCAACAAATAAAGATTGGTGGTTAAAAACATTAATATTGTTGAAATGAAAATTAGTTAATTGATTCATTTGATTATTCCTTTCTAAATAAAAAAAGACTCTAATTAAAGAGTCTTTTGGGGGATTTAAATTTAATTTTTTTGGTACGCCATTGAATAGTTCCATCTTTTTTAATAGTTTTGATTTTGCCGTTGCTATAATGGATATATAAATTACCGTTTTGACATTTTTTCTTAATTATTATTGCCATTCTTTATTTCTCCTATTTTTTTGATAATGTATTGTTGATTAAATTTAGCATCTTTATCATTCATATTGTTTAAGATAATTTTATTTCCTAGGTTTTGATTTTTCAAAAATTCATAATATCCCTTTTCTACTTGTTGAAAATAAGTTAAGGAATTAGTTTCAATCACATCTAATTGGTGATTCTTTTGGTTTATTTTGCGTTCCAAACCTAATTGAGGATTAATTTTTAGATAAATAGTGATATCAGGTTTGATGAAATTTTTACTTAATTTGTTAAAAATTTGGTAATTTTTGTCAATTTTTGAAGGATATACACGATAGGCGAAATTAGAGCCTAACCATCTATCTACTAAAATGATTTTGTTAGTTTTTAAGTGGGTTTTGATGAGTTCTTCTTGGGTTTGAATCATGTTGGCAAAACTTAAAAAATATCTAGTTAAATTATGCAAAGTATTGTGGGTTAAAAATGTTTCGCGTATATAATTCCCGATTGTAGAACTTCCTAATCCGCGAATAACAATTACTTCGTTACCTTGTTTAGTTAATTCTTGTTGAACGCTTTTTATTAGACTTGTTTTTCCGCTAACGTCAAGTCCTTCGAATATAATTAATTTCATTTTATGCTCCTTTTTTAAATTTGGGTATAAAAAAAGACCTTCGATTTGAAGGTCTTAGTTGTATTTTATTTTGCTTAATTGTTTTAAATAAGTTGTTTGTGATAATTCTTTTTTTGTTTTTTGTAGTAATTCTAAATATTTTTTACCATCTGCAATCATTTTATTAATGAAGTTATTGTCTTGGTAAATTCGCACTACATAATAATTAGTGTCATTGAAATAAACCAAAAAGTAAGCGAATTTAGCTTGAAAGCAGTAAAGTTGACATTGAACTTGGGCCCAGTAGTATTGAGGGATATTTTCTAAATGAGGATTGGTTAAAAAACTAGTCCAAGTGGATGAGACTTCTTGGTTTTCATTAACAAAAGGACATTTAATTTCTAAAACAGCTTGATGTTGTTCATTGTAACCGTCTAAAGATGCGGAAAAAAGGTTAACTTGATCATCAGTGAAAATGGTGTCTTCGAAAATTAAATTGGTTTTTTGTATGAAAAATTGACGAGCGATGGGTTCCATTTTTTGTCCATGAAGCGTATATTGATTAGCGGTAAAAGTGGTGCCAAAGAGTTTATCATGAACTAATTGTTCCATGGAACGAAAGGGATCTAAACCCGTAATAGAAGCGATTTCGGAAGCGTTGATGTATTTTTTTCGGTGTTGATACCATAATTTGGTGCGTTGATTTAAGTTTTTGATTCTCATAATATTCATTCTTTCTTAAATATTTTCTTTAATAATAATAAAAGATATTTTCCTAAATAATAAAAAAAACGAAAAATATGATAAAGACATTTAAAAAGAAAATCAATTAAATATAAAAGATGGGGGAGAAATAATAAAATAATTGTTAATAAACCTAAGTTTAACCATTGATTTTGATAAGTAAAGAAATAATCACTTATAGTTTTAAGGTTGTTGTTTAACTTAGTTAACCAAGTATTAATGAAATTCCACATGATAATTTAGCTTCTTAGTAGTTAAATATTGATAAAATTGAACCACGATTCCTTGTTTTAGTTGGTGAATACTTAGTTTGAAGGTGAAAAGATAGTATTTAATGACATAATAAA
>NZ_AKIM01000050.1:0-1265 GCF_000300695.1 Italian clover phyllody phytoplasma str. MA1 | reverse complement strand
ATTTCGGATATTTTTTTTGTAATTTATCTAAATGATATTTATTAATCACAACTGTTGGTATTGATTGTTTATTAGTTTGGGTTGGTTATTTAATAAATGATTTAGGGGAATAATTTAATTATAATTTTAGAAATAATCCAACGAGGTTAATTTAAAAGGTAATAAGATCCATTTGATGATTGTTTTGATAATATTAAAGATAAAAACGATAAAAACTAAAAAGGTAAGAAAGATTAAAATATAAAATATAAAGCAAAAATGAAATTAATTATTATTCCAGTACTGTTTAATAGATTGCCAAAACTAAAATAAATATCTTTAATGGCAATTATGTTGTTGAAAGTGGTTTTCAGTAATGTTATAATATAAAGTGACGCGGGCAATTAATTTATCAATCAATTGATCTGTGTTGTAATTGAATATCTGCATGTTTACTCATCCTTTCATGGATAGTTATATAAATCGTTTCTTTTGGTGAGATAAAATTTCATAATTATTTTTTTTATACTTTTGATGTTGACTTAATATAACAAAAATGACCCTACATATATGTACTACGAATGAACACATATTATAAGGTTATTAACAATTTTAACATTTATTTTGTTCAAAATTAATATTTATTGTTGATGTCGTAGTCAATACAATTATTTTTTAACTCTTTTTTCTAAAATATTAAAATTAAAAATAGGAGATTTAAAAAAATGAAGTCAATTTGTAAAAAATTTAAATTTATTAATCAAAAATTTTTATTTTGTTTAATTTTATTTTCTCTAAGTTATATTTTGACAAATTCAAAATATAATGTTTTTGCTTGTAATGTTTCTAATAGCAATAAAGAACAAAAACAAGAAATATCGGTAAAAGAAGAATACAGAAAAGAAGATTATGATATTTTTAAAACAAAAGTATTAATTCCTTCTGATGAAAAAAGAAAGTATTTTATTAAAACATCTATTATTGATTGGATTTTAAAAGATTCTACTACTTTAGAAGAAATAAAAAAAGATATATCTAAACGTTTAACAGGGGAAGAAAGTATTTTTGTTCCTCTTGATATGTCAAGAAACTCTTTAGCTCAAAATTTCTTTACTTATCCATCTAAACACTAAATTAATATAAATATAAATCACTTTATAAATCGCTTTTTTTCATTATGGAGTTGAACTGTTCCAAAAGTTTAGACACTTTTTACTTTTTAAAAATTCTTTAAGGCTAACTATTAAGTTAGTCTTTTTTTCTTTTCTAAGATTAAAAAAAATAAT
>NZ_AKIM01000049.1:0-2043 GCF_000300695.1 Italian clover phyllody phytoplasma str. MA1 | reverse complement strand
TCTTTTTTGATTAGCTTCAACATAATTAAGAGCTTGATTTAATTGGAAAATTTGTTGTTGGAGGTTTTCTTGGGTTTGAAGTTGAGCTTTTTCTTGAGCTAATTTTTCTAATTCTTCTTGTTTTTCTTTTTGATTTTGGTTTAACGCTTTTCTTTGATCTAATAAATTATTGACTAAGGTTTGTTGAGTTTGTTGTTGATTTTTTAGTTCCGTTAATTGTTGTTGTTTTTGGGTTTTCATGTTTGGAGTTAATTGTGGATTATTAGTTAATTCAGTTTGGAGAGTTTTAATTTTAGTAATAATGTCGGTTAAAGTTTTGACATTTTCATCAATTTGGTTTTTTAAGGTGTGATCTTGTTGCTGGAGTTCTTGGATTTTGGCTTGTTCTAATTTGATTTGGTTGTCGATTTCTTGTGGTTGTGTTGATGAGGGTTGTTTAGTTAATGATGGGTTTTTAGTTGGTAGATGAGAATGAGTGATGCCAAAGATTAATAAAATCAAGAAACCTAAACTCAATAATCCGATCAAACTCAAATAAATTTTTTTGTTTAATGACATAGAGAACCTCCTTTCTTAGGTTTTTTAAAGAAAATAATTGGGTTATTTTAAAATTAAAGTTTTCACTTGGTCTTTGATTGGTTTTGACATTTTAAAACTAACAACCGTTTTTGCAGGAATTTTTAAGTTTTTACCAGTTCTTTTGCCTGTTTTTTTGCCTGTTTGTTTATTGATGATGAATTTAGTTTCGGGAGTTGTGTGAGCTTTTCTAGTTTTTAAGATGAATTTGCCAATTTTAGAGGATAAAACTACTTCTTCATTTGATGTAATTGCTTTAATTAGAGCATTCTCAAATGAATTGTAAAACTCTTCGGTTTGGGTTATTGAGGTTTTATTTACCTCAGCTATTGATTTAATTAATTCTTTTTTATTCATATTTTTTTCTCCTTTTGGTTTATAAAAAAAGTCCCTTTTGGGGACTTAATTTTTTGAATATTATTTGGTTTTGTTATCTAAAAAGATGACGTTTTGGATAATTACTTTGATGGTGGTTCGCGTTTTACCTTCGTTTGTGGTATATTTTTGGATGGATAATGTGCCTTCTGCATATATTTTTGAACCTTTATGTAAATACATACTCATGTTTTCAGCTTGATTTCTAAAAACAACACAAGGGATGTATTGCACTTTATCTTTATTGTTAATTGCTAAATTGAAATCTATTTTAGGGATTTGTTCGTTGTTGCTATTGATATATTGTTTTTCTAGGTTATGAGCGATATTACCGATTAATTGGACTTTATTTAACATTTTATTTCTCCTTATTTTTATAATTTGGGTTTAGTTTTCTAATTGCATTATCTTTTAAATCTTCAATTTGTGAGAGTTTTAAATTAAGTTTTTGGGCGATGGCATGATTGGTTAGGGGTTGTTGATTAGGTTCGTTGTTGTTTTCTAGTGAGATACCAAAACTTAAACAAATAACATTGAATTCATTTTTACTTAGTTTAGTTTTTAGTTTTTTTATTAATAATTCATGTTTTACTTGTTTTAACCATAATTGATGTGGATTAAGGATTTTATCCCAATTAGGTTGTTTGTATTTTTCTTCTTTAAAACTGATATTGTTTGATTTGGTTGTTTTTTGGGGGATTGAAGGTGAGTGGCTTTTTCTTATTAGTTCGCTGATTGCAAATTTTATTTTTGGAGTTGCATAAGTAACAAAGTCATAGCCTAAATCTTGGTAATTATTTAGAGCTTTGATTAATCCTAAAATCCCTTCTTGATATAAATCCTCTTTAGTTAAAACTCGCGGATAATATTTAAATTGATAAGCTATTTTTTTTACTAAAGGTAAATGAAGTTCGATTAATTGATTACGAATTTCCAAATTCTTTTTATTTTTTAAAAATTCTTTAAATAATTTTTGTCTTAACATTCAATTCCTCTCTAAAAACATTTTTTAGAAAAGATATGAAATTATTTTTTTAGTCTTTGAAACAAAAAAAGACTAACTTAATAGTTAGTCTTAAAGAATTTTTAAAA
>NZ_AKIM01000048.1:0-6245 GCF_000300695.1 Italian clover phyllody phytoplasma str. MA1 | reverse complement strand
TTCGGATATTTTTTTTTTATTTTATTTATGGTTTAAAGAGGACAAAAATGCAAAAATTCATTAATTGGGTGGGCTGTAAAAAGAAATTATTACCACATCTTTTGCCTTTAATTCCTAAAAAATTTAAAACATATTACGAACCCTTTTTAGGAAGTGGTGCTTTATATTTATCCTTAATGCCTAAAAAAGCCATTTTAAACGATAATGACACACAACTCATCCAAATATGGAAAAGTATTTTATACAATCTTAAAGATTTTTATAATAAAACATTAGCTTTTGAAAACTTTATTTATCAATATCCTAAATCATAACAAAAACAACAAAAAGAAGCTTTTGAAACCTTATTAAACCAATATAACCTTTCATTAACAGAAAAGAAAAAAAGATTAACCAAAGCATCACTTTTCTTTATTTTAAGTAAATATTGTTTTCGTGGCATTTTAAGATACAAAGATAATACATCCTTATATACAACTTTTGGTTATAAGTATAAATATAAAACTAGCCTATTAAATTTAAATGATTTATTCTCCTTACAAAAACATTTTCAAAAAAACAAACATGTCTTGTTATGTACTGATTATCAAAAAATAATCACTAACGCTAAGAAAGATGATTTTTTGTTTATTGATCCACCTTATTACAACGGCAAAAACATCACTATATCATCTTTTTACAAAGGAGTTTTTGGTTTTACTGAACAAGTAAAATTATTCAACTGTCTCGAAAAAGCCGATAAAAGAGGAGTTAAATGGTTATACACCAATTATGATACTCCCGAAATTAGAGCATTATTTAAAAATTATTACTTCCAAAGTATCAAATCTAGTACTACCTATAATTTGACAAACAAAAACAATAATCATGAAATCATTATTACCAATTATTAAAAAAACAATTTAAATTTTTGACCTCAACAAGTCTTTAAACTGTTTCAAAGATTAATTTTTGATATAAACGAAACGTAAAATTCCAAAAAATAGAAAATTAAATTATTTTTAGAATTCGTAAAAATCAAAAATTTAACCAATTAGAAAAAAACTTAAAAAAGGAGCATATCATTATGTTAAACAAAGTTCAATTAATAGGTCGTATCACTCATGATCTTGACAAACAATATCTTAAGGTTAACAACGAACAAATCCCTAAAATAGATTTTCAATTAGCTGTTAATCCAACCAAAGACAAAGTTCAATATATTCCTTGTGTGGTTTTTAGAACCCAAGCTGAAAATCTTCATAAATACTTACATAAAGGATCTAAAATTTATCTAGAAGGAACATTAGCTATCCAAAAATACAACAACAACGAAGGTCAAAAGAAAACAAATATAAAAGTGATCGTACATAAAGTCATCTTTTTAGATAATAAACCTCAAACTGATAATTTACCATTTTAAGATAAAAAAAACATCGATATTGAATATCTTAACTTTTCAAAAGAAAACCAAAATAAAGGAGAAAAAAATTATATGAGCGACGCCATGACTGAAAGCTCGCGCGGTACTTACTTCAAAGACCGCAGCAAATTAAAACCCAAAACTAAAAAAAATAATAAACCAAACAAAAAGGAGAAACTTAAAAATGACTAAAAAAGAATTAATTAAAAAAATAGCTGAGGCTAATAAAACCTCAATTTCAAAAACAGAAGAATTTTACCATTCATTCGAACATACCCTAATAGAATCCATTACTTCCAACGAAGAAGTAATTTTATCTTCTAAAATAGGTAAATTCATTTTAAAAACTCGTAAAGCCTACACTGGTAGAAACCCCCAAACAGGCAAAAAACTCAAAATCTTTGCGAAAACCGTTGTCTCTTTCAAACTTTCTCAAACCATTAAAAATAAAGTAAAAGATTTAACATTAGAATAAATCAATATCAACCAACAAAGGAGAAATTAAATATGAATAAAATCATTAAGAAAAAAACAAAACCCAATACTCACGAAACAAACCAAAACCAAGAAATAAAAACAATGACTAACCCTAAACAAGAAAATATAACTATTATCCCAATAAAAAAACGCAATTTATTAAAAAAAATAGCTTACATAACGATCATTTTACATTTTATTTTACAAGTCATTATTATTTACTACGATAATAAAATTCCCTGGTTAACAACAGGAATTAATAATTCTCTTGAATTGATTAAATCTCTCATCCCAGGAGGAACAAAATAATGAATAAAAACACAAAAACCCAAAACAAAATTTTAACGATAATTACAACTATTATCGCACTCTTTTTCGTAGCTACATCTATTTACGCCATCACTAATTACTTTTTTAAACAAAAAAAGGAACAAATCAAAATAGCGACCAAAATTCCTTTATTTGATGTGGTAAGAACTGGCGGAAATAACGAAGATAAAGCCATTATACCACTTCTACTTCCAAATTTAAACCCTACAAAATACGCTCACACGATTTCATTCGATCATAAAGCAACTCTTAACTCCGACGGAATGGATATTAATGTTCCTTTATATTTGAAAATATCAACTAAATATGATACACAACAAACTTTTATTAATCCCGAAAAATATTTAAATGTCGGTTTAAAAGTGGATAACAATGATTATGATGATACTAAACGCCCACAAATAAGATTAAATGATAAGGGCATCGGTTCACTTAACATCCAAATTAGCATCGAACAAAAAGAAATCATTACTAATAAAAACCCTCAATTAGAGTTAATTTGTGATTACGAATTAGTTGACAAAAACGGTAACGCCTTTGGCGGCGGTACTCGAACTGTTGAAACTAAAATTGATCAACATGCTTAATAAACCATTAAAAGACCAATTCATTATTGGTCTTTTTTTTGTAGAAAGGAACTTATATGACTATCAAAAAAAATCAAACAAAAATTCAACTAATTTAATCATAATCATCATAATATCAATTATTTTATGTTTAGGAAGTTATGTTTGGATTCATCATCAAACTTTAACAGAAACTGAAACAAACCTCATAACCCAACAAAAAAAATTAGAAAATCAAAATAAAAATCTCCAAAAAATAAAAGACAAACTACAACAAAATAAAGCTGAAATTCAAGACCAAATTACCAATATAAATAAAGAACACCAAGAAGCAATAAACACTAATTTACAAGAATTAAATAGTCAAGAAGAACCATTATTTACCCCTTCTAACAACCAAAAATTTCCTAATTTTAATCAATTAATTGGTTTCAAAGAAGAATTAAAAGCAGTCGAAGGATTCATTGATTACCTTAATAACAAAGAAAACTATACCAATATTGGCGAGGTTGATTCGCCCTTAGGCATTTTAATGTATGGAATTCCAGGAACTGGGAAAACAACCTTAGCCAGAGCCTTAGCCAAAGAAACTAATCTCCCTTTTTTTGAAGTAAGCAGTTCCATTTTTTCCCAAAAATATAAAGGAATTGCTCCTCAACTAGTAAAAGATTTATTTATGACAGCCCGTGAAGAAGCTCAAAAAGGAAAAGGGGCCATTATTTTCTTAGATGAATGTGAAACCATCTTTACTGATTTAAGCGGATTAGAAGCTGGTTCAGAAATCGCCAATGTGGTAAACCAATTCAAAACGGAAATGACATCATTCGAAAATGATCCTGAACATCCTATCTTTATTATTGGTTCTACAAACCACATCGACCAAATTGATGAAGCCATCAAATCAAGATTCACTTACAATATCGAGGTTAAGCCAGGCAACAAAGAAGAAAGAAAAGCCTTCTTAGAATTCTTAATTAACAAACGTAAAAATCCTTACAGCGAAGAAGCCAAACAATATTTATATGAAGTAATTAACGAATCTTTAGAGAAATTGCCACATGACCAATCATTCTTAAAAGCTAATCGTACTTTAGAAAACCTTTTAAAAACAACAGTAACCATATTCGCTAAAAACCGAGGTCAAGGCGAAACTAGAAGAAACGAAATCAATTTAGAAGATTTAAAACAAGCTTACAAAATGATAATCTAACAAGAAGACACCCTTTTAAACGATATCGAACAAGAAATTAAAAAGAAAGGAGGTAAATAATTATGTTATCACCATTAGACCTAATTAAAGGCTATTTTAATTTTTCATCGATTATTACATGGTTTATTATAGCCACTACTATCTTCGGTGTCTTCGCTTTTTTCAAAAGAAAGCGTGACATCAATTACCAAAACGCCATACCTTACAAACAAAAACACACAACAACTTGGAAAGACTATTTAATTTCTTTTTTAATCATTATTGGTATTTTAAGTTTCATTTACTTATGTTTTTTTTATAAACCTAAAGAACCATCTAGTAAATGCGCTGGTCAATTAATCAATGAAATCGATAAAGCGATTGATAAGTACGATGAAATCATTAATAACTACCAAGGACTAAAAAATAATTGGGAACAAGAATTAACCAAAGTAGAGACCGAATTAAAAGAACTCTACAAAGTCCAAGAACAAAAAGCTAAAATCAAAGAAGCTTTAGATAAAAACGAAAATAAAATTAAAGAAATCAAAGCACAAATTCAAAATGTATCTGGCAATATTACTATCTTAAAAGGCCGCCTTCAACAAAAAGAAGCTGAATTAGCCAATAAAGAAAAAGATATAAAAGATAAACAAGAAGAATTAAAAACAACAACTAATGAAAATGACAAAAAACGTTTACAAGAAGAAATCAAAAAATTACAAGACGAACAAATTGAGTTAGTCGGACAAATAAGTACGCTCAAAATAAAAATATTGAATTCAGAAGCTGAACAAACAGGTTACAACAACATGTTAGAACGAGCTATAATATTCCCATCACCCCCCCTTCCTATCTCGACTCCCTCTACGAAATCACTTCAGCCGAGAAATAAAAATAAAAGGAGATTTAAGTAATGATTAAATTAAAAAATCAATTTAAAATAATTTATCTTTGTTTAATAATTTTTATAGGATTATTATTTATTTTTAGTAATCAACAAGTAATGGCCGCCCTAATGAAGAGTTTGTTAGTGATATGAGAATCGTTCATGTAACTGTCTCAAATATTAATATTCTTAAAAATCATGAAATATTTAAACAATATTTTGATTTTACTCTAACTTATCCGCGTTATAACGGAAACATAGCAGAATTTGCAATTATTTGGAAAATTAAGAATCTGCCTCGTAATTTATTAGGTGTTTTTTTTGATAATGGAACTAGAGATGATGAAGATGATAAATATACTTTAGAAGATTTAAAGAATATGGGCAATGGAGCCCAAAATATGTATATTTTTTGGCAATATGAACAAAAATAATTTTTTCTGAATTAAAAAAGGAGTTAAAATAATGTTTAAAGTAAAAAACCAATTTTTTCATAAAAACAAATATTTTTTATTTATATTATTTTTTTTAATCTTTGTCATTTTAAAACAAAGAATTTACGCTTATCCTTTGTTAGAAAAACGTAATACAGGTCTTCATACAGATTTGAAAGAAGTTTCGAATGCTAAAGCTAATATAGTTGTTACTCATGGAATTGCTGAAAGTTCAAAAGAATACGAAAGATTATCAAATTTTTTAAATAACAATAATTATAATGTTTTACTTTATGACATTAGAAGTCATGGGCAAAGTAGAAACAATTCTAATGATATAGCAGATATTAATAATTTTAATATTTTCATAGATGACTTGCATTTAATAATTAACTCTTTAAAACAAAAAAATAATTTAAAAAATATTTTATTAGGACATAGTTTAGGCGGAATGATAAACAATTGTTATATTTATAAATATAACGATGTAGAAGGCGTAATTAATAGTGGTGGTCCAACAAAAATAATAGAGTCTGCAAATGTATTTATCGAAGAAGAAGTAATAAAAAATATGCCGAAAATTCCAGTAGGAAGGGGATATAATAAATTATCAAGATTACCTTTAACACAAGAAATGAAAAATTTTAGAAGCGTAAAGTTCTTAACTCCAAATTTTGTAAGAAATACTATGGTTTTAAGTATTCAATATTTTCAAGAAAATTTAATAAATAATTCATATATTTATCCACAACCTCTTTTATTATTGCATGGGAGCGCAGATTCTGTTATTTTATCAGAAAATAGCCAAGAATTTTTTGATATCCTCACAGAATCTAATAAAGAATTAAGAATATATCCTAATATGTATCACAATTTATTTAATGATTTAGGAAACGAACAAGTTTATCAAGATGTTATAGAATGGTTAGAGCAAATTGTATAAAAATTCAAATAGATA